>NZ_JAFCUI010000016.1:0-37130 GCF_049896445.1 Acinetobacter sp. TWP2-2-3 | reverse complement strand
CCCTTACTTCCACAACATAGGATTGTAAATAAAGTGTAGTGGCTTGCAAAGCAAGTGGATAAGCTTAAAATTTTAAGTACAAATCAATCCATCACTTGGCATAACTCAAATCTTTGTGCGAACAAAGTTACACGTTACTTATAACTACCATGTACTGACAGTATGTTCACCTCAATTACTAAAAATAAAGAAATGAGCAAGCATCAGCTCAACTACATTTCTATTTTTAATTCGGTTCGGCTTTGTTGCATAACGAGCTGAAAAACAGATTTTGAAAACAGCAGATTCAAATCACAAGTGCGACACATTTGTAGTTAGTTGAAAAATTTAGGTGTATTCGTAGAATCATTAGACTTTTTCAACTCGCAATTGGAAAGCACGCAATGAAGAAATACACCCAACTCTCTCAAGATGAAAGTAAGCGTCCGCTGAGCCCCACTTTTTCTCACTCATGAATACCACGATAGTGTCCACTAAATTTTAAGTGGACACCTATTTATGGATTTAAAGACAGTTATAGACAGCACACCAATGCTAAAAAAGCCCCGTCGAACCTTCACGGCTGAATTTAAACATCAACTTATTCAGCAATGCCAGCAGCCAGATACATCAGTGGCTAAGGTCGCAATGCAACATCAGATCAATGCCAATCTGTTGCATAAATGGATTCGTCAGTCCAGATCAATGCCCCTGCATTAACACCCCCTCCATTCCACAGACTGACTTTCTTCCGGTCATGCTTCACCCGACTCCAGTCAAACAAGACGCACCTCCGCCACCTGTGCCGGAGAAGAATGCTGTCGCTCATATCAGGATTCCATTGCATAAGGAACAAAGTTCCGCAAGGGATCAGATGATCGAGATCGACTGGCCAGTGGAGTCAGTAACTGAATTACTGTTGCTGATCCAGGGTTTGACTCAATGATCCGTATTGATGAAATCTGGTTGTCTACCCAGCCCATGGACATGCGTGCGGGTATGGATACTGCCATGGCTAAGGTGTTGAGAGCCTTTGGCTCGATCAAACCGCATTGCGCTTACCTGTTCTGTAATAAACGTGGCCATCGCATGAAAGTGCTGGTGCATGATGGACGGGGATCTGGCTGTGTGCCCGGCGGCTGGAACAGGGAAAATTCCACTGGGCGCAGGTTCACCAGGGTGAAAGCATGGCGATCAGTCTGGAACAGTTACAGTCACTGATCCAGGGTTTGCCTTGACAGCGCATTGGTGGTGACGATGCTCTAAACCAGCTTGGTACATTCTGCTATTCTCCAAACGTTCTATTTCCTCTGCGTCATGACCTCAGGCATACTGCGGTCATTAAAATGCTGCCTGACTTAAGCCAACTGACCCATGAACAACTGCTGGAATTTACCAGACAGCTAGCGCTGCAGCATCAACAACTCGCAGAAGATAAACAACAATTAGATACCAAAGTTCAGCATCTTGAAGTATCAAATCAGCAATTGGATACCAAAGTTCAACATCTTGAAGCATGCAACCAACATCTCTCTGTTCTCATTCAAAAATACGAGCATGAACTTGCGCTATTTAAACAGTATAAATTCGGTAGTAAAAATGAACATCTCACCGCAAAACAAATCCACCTATGGGACGAAGCGGTTGAAGAAGATATTGCTGCGGTTGACCTGGAACTGGAACGACTGAATGCAGATAAAATGAATACAGCTGCGCAGAAAAGCGAGTATGCACGACTCTAAAATCACCAAAGCGTTCGAATAAGTCTCACCACGGGATACCTGAACGATAGCGCTTCAACAAATAGTCGGTTATCTTTGGCCGTTACTCCAACAGTACCCATTCGTCCAGGTAACAGATCTTTAACCTGTTCCCACTGATCATCTTTTAATGCATAGCGTTTAGTCATGAAAAATTATGAGGACCGGTAAGATTTTCTCAAGCTAATTGATGACACGCCCTAAGAATAAAAAAATATTTATAAAAATAGACGTCTTGCGTTAGTCAAAATTTAAAATTTAAACAGCCAAAAGCTACATATTATAAGGTTTTAGCCAATTCAAAAATTAGGTAAAACGATACTTTCGCAAGAGGTCTAATCTATATTTTTTAGATTTAGCTATACAGAATTTATCATTCTGTATAGCATAGACTTTATACTCTATTAGTATCTAGAGTATAGTAAGAGTCAGACTGCTTAGCTAAAAGTTCAATAAACTGCGGAATTGCACTTGCACTTAAAGTATAAGGGTTAAATTCATCTATTTTATGCTCAGAAAAGAAATCAATAATATCTTTATGAATGATGGCATATTTCATATTCCATCGAGAAAAGAGATTTTCACTAATATCTTCAGAGTACATTAACTCGCAATTTTTATGACGAGAATCTTTCAAAATTTTTTCATAGAATAAGTTTTCTATTTTATCCCTTTTACCTTCTAAACATTGCACAAAATAACCATTTCCATAATAGAGAACCCCACATATAGAGTTTAACGAATTAAATCTTACAGCTTCAGTGAGAATATCAAATAAGTCATTTTTAGGATTATCGCAATCATATAATTTACTTACATATAAGATTCTTGCATTACTCATTACAGCCTCAGTACATATAAATGAATAAATAAATCTTGAAATTCAACTAAAAAAAGTTAGAATTCTAATTGAAAATAAATATATAAAAACAGCAATACAAATTTCCTTATACCTCAATCAGATAAAAATTATATATGGAAGGTTGCTACTTATATAAGTTTTTCAACTTTGTAACACATCACAAAGCGCGATTTTTTACTTACACATAACTGATTTAGATACAGTTATATTGAAGATCAAGACGAGTTAAGATAAGCATCTAAATAATATTTATAACGATAAAAAAGCTATAAAGTAAAGAGTGCTAATTTTAACATGATAAAGCTATGTTGATAAGGTAATGCCCCGAAAAATAAAAGGATCTAAAAGGGTTTTGTCGCACAAACCTACCTCTAAGGGCTTATTTAGCAATATAATTCTCAAATGAATAAGCCCACACCTAAAATTTATCGTACAACCAATTGGTCATCCTACAAGCGCGCTTTGGTCAATCGTGGTAAATTAACAATTTGGTTTGATCCAGAAACACAATGGTATGTACAGCCATAAGGTAAACATGGTCCGAATCAAACTTATTCTGATGCTGCTATTCAATACTGTCTGATGATTAAATTTATATTCCATCTGTTTTTACGTATGGTCAATGGCTTTGTACAAAGTCTCATTCATCTTTGTAGATCAGATTCCACAAGAAGAACAGATTGACTCCGTCTATACTGATGGGGCTTATGACACCAAGCAATGCCGTTAGGTAATCGCAGACCGACAAGCACATGCGGTGATTCCGCCAAGAAAAAATGCGAAACTTTGGAAAGATACAAAGCTTAGCTCGCTAGAGCAAAATGAATTACTTCGAACAGTTAAACGTTTAGGCAGGACATTATGGAAAAAATGGTCTGGTTATCATCGTCGAAGTTTAGTTGAAACCAAGATGCATTGCATCAAACTATTAGGTGATAAATTAGCAGCAAGGAGTTTTTCTAGTCAGGTGAATGAGATTCATGCACGCATAGCCGTATTGAACAAATTTACAGAATTAGGTCGTCCTCATACCCAAGTTGTCACTTGAATTCTGTTCAAATGAGCAGAGTGTTGTCTTTTAAATCTTTGTGCAACAAAGCCCTTTAAAATTACATTTAGCATAAAATCTCTTATGCGAAGTCCAATATTAAATTAATCCTTTCACAAGGAAGAAGCTTGCTACAATGACCAATAAAACTGCAAAGCATTTCTTTAACATTGCTGGCGATAAAGCATGTGCCGCCTTCGCACCAAACTTAGCCGTAATGAAACTCATGATGCTAATGCCAATAAATGCATAAATATGTACGTAACCAATGGTATTAGGTACATTAATCTCAGCATTTATACCAAAAATAATAAAACCTAATGCACCAGCGACAGCAATGGGGAATCCACATGCCGCAGATGTTCCAACCGCCTTTTGCATGACCACACCATAGCGATTCAGGTACGGAACCGTCAGACTTCCACCACCTATTCCAAAAATTGCTGATGCAATCCCAATGACACTACCAGCAGCAACTTGTTGACCTGATGAGGGTAACGTTTTCGTTGGGTCAATTGCTTTTTTGGCACCTGTAAACATCGTATATGCGACCCAAATCAGAAATAAGCCAACAATGATTTGTAGATGTAATCCTGATATCAAACCAGCAATACCTGCCCCAAAAAAACAACCAATCGCCATAGGTGGCGCTAGATTTTTAAATACAGGCCATAGCACAGCGCCATTTTTATGATGTGCCATTAATGAGCTAATTGAAGTGACAACGATTGTTGCTAAAGATGTACCTAATGCGAGATGCATAACAACATCAGGGTCATAACCCATTTGAGTAAAGACAATAAAAAGCAGTGGTACAATAATCGTACCACCGCCGACACCAAACAGCCCTGCTGCAAAACCAGCAAAAGCGCCGATGACTAAAAAGGTTATAAGTTCCACAATAAACTAACTTTAAAAAGATAAAAGAATTAAGGCATTGAGTTAAGCGTGTTCCAACTGACCCACTTGATGATAAGCACGGTTAAAATACACCAGACTTTCTTCTTGATCGCTTTGTTGAACTTTAAGAACACGACACATGAAAACACTGTGTGTACCGACTTGCTGAATATCTTGAATCTCACAGTCAAAACTGACTAATGCATCTTCCAAAATCGGCGAGCTTGTTTCTAACGTGCTCCAATCACCTAGTTTGAAACGATCTTCTGAGCTAAACTTACTTGAAGCAAATGCGTTAGAAATTTGCTCATGCTGTGTACTCAGCACATTGACCGCCAAGACTTTATTTTCAAAAAAATGGGCATGTGAACGGGAGGATTGATTCATACAGACTAATAACGTTGGCGGTGTATCCGTCACGCTACATACGGCAGATGCAGTAAATCCATGCATACCTGTTTCACCCGAAGTCGTAATAACATTCACTGCTGTGGTGAGTAAAGACATTGCATTTCTAAAGTCTGTTGCTTCAATCATCTCTTTCATCTCAAATGTACATATCACGTGCTCGTGCATAAAGCTGGACAAATGACCTTGCGATGATTTGTTCTGCTTCGCACGAGACTACGTTTGATTAAGCTTCTAGCTCTTTACGAACAATGGCAGCACCTGCGCTTAAAGCTTCAAGTTTGCCACGTGCCACTTGGCGAGATAGCGGTGTCATACCACAGTTAGTTGAAGGATACAGTTTATCTGCATCAACAAATTGCAATGCTTTGCGTAGCGTATTTGCTACTTCCTCTGCAGTTTCCACTTGAGTGGTTGCCACATCAATTGCACCCACCATCACTTTCTTACCACGGATCAATTCGATTAAATCCATTGGTACACGTGAGTTTTGGCATTCAAGTGAAATAATATCGAGCTTAGATTGTTGTAGTTTCGGGAATGACTCTTCGTATTGACGCCATTCATTACCTAAAGTTTGTTTCCAATCTGTATTGGCTTTAATGCCGTAACCATAGCAAATATGAACTGCAGTTTCACATTTTAGACCTTCAAGTGCACGTTCTAAGGTTGGTACACCCCAGTCATTCACTTCATCAAAGAATACGTTAAACGCAGGTTCATCAAATTGGATAATGTCTACGCCTGCTGCTTCAAGTTCTAAAGCTTCTTGGTTCAAAATTTTGGCAAATTCCCAAGCCAGTTTTTCACGGCTCTTGTAGTGTCCGTCAAAAAGTGTATCAATCATGGTCATTGGACCAGGCAACGCCCATTTAATTGGCTGACTGGTTTGGCTGCGTAAAAATTTCGCATCGTCTACAAACACTGCTTTTTTACGAGAAACATCACCCACAACAGAAGGTACACTCGCATCATAACGATTACGAATACGCATCGTTTCACGCTTTTCGAAATCCACACCTTCAAGATGCTCAATAAAGGTGGTCACGAAATGCTGACGGGTTTGCTCGCCATCACTCACGATATCGATACCCGCAGTGACTTGCTCATGCAATGATAATTTCAAAGCATCACGTTTAGCTTCTAATAATTCTTCGCCTTCAAGCTTCCATGCAGACCATAATTTTTCAGGTTCAGCTAACCAAGACGGTTTTGGCAAGCTACCCGCAGTTGAAGTTGGGAGTAAAAGTTTCGGTTGTGTAAGCGCCATGTCTAATCTTCTTTGTCTAAATTCGTAAATCTGTTTATCAATTTAATGGATTAAGCAGCTGTTTCGACTTCGAAATTTACAGCCCATTCATTTAAAATGTCTTGATAAGGCTTAATGAAGTTTTCTTCCGTCCATTTACCTTGTTTAACTGCAAGCTCACCACGTTCCACACGGTCATAGACCACACGTGTAAGTGAATAATCGCCATAGCTTAGACTTGGTTGATACACCACACCTGCAGGAGAGTTGGTGTTGTAAATTTCAGGACGATAGATCCGTTGGAAACTTTCCATGGTCGCAATAGCACTGATCAATTCAAAATCAGTATAATCACGGACTAAATCGCCAGCGAAATAGAATGCTAATGGTGCATTACCACCTTCTGGTTTAAAGTAGCGTACACGTAAACCCATTTTGGCAAAATATTCATCGGTACGTGAATATTCATCATTTTTGTATTCCACACCCAAAATAGGATGTACGTTGGCTGTACGGAAATACGTTTTAGAGGTTGAAACGCTTAAGCAAATGACAGGTTGTTTTTTAAATTCTGCTTTAAATACATCTGAATTGACTAAATGTTGATAAAGCTTGCCATGTAGATTGCCAAAATCTTCAGGTTTTTCACCTACACCACAACCCAATTGTGGCAATACCACACTGAAGTCGTAATCACGCACATAAGATGAGAAGCTATTGCCGATCATGCCTTCAATACGCTCACCTGTTTGATGGTCAATCACAACACTTTTAAGTGTTTCAATAAATGGGAAAGTTTGACCATTACCTTCAATATCAATTTCCGCAGAAATAATGTCAATCTCAAGTGAATAGCGATCACCTTTCGGGTTATCAACGGTTGCCAAGCTATTAAAACGGTTGTTGATCATCGCAAGGGTACGACGCAAGTTTTCTTCACGGCTTTCCCCACGTGCCAAATTGGCAAAATTTGTGGTTAAACGTGTGCTTTCTGCTGGCGTGTAGTTTTCATCAAAACGGATACGTTTAATTGAACACTCAAATGCTGTACTCATGGAGATTGCCACCTAAAAATTTTATAAAAAGCTAAATTTCTGAATGGCTGTATTTAAACGTGAATAAGAAAGTGAGTAAAACGATATAAATTCAGCTTAAGATGAGAAATACTCATCTTAATAAATTAAAGATTCTGAGGATTTTTAGTTATTCAGTAAGTTAAGCGGCTATCTAAAATCTTTATCTGAAATTGATAATGTTTTTTGCAACTCTACCAAAGATAATAAATCTCCAACTATCAAGTATGTGTAAATAACATAACGATCAGCTTCTTGCCTAGAAGTAATAATATCATGAGAACCTTTCTGAGCAGCTTTGAAAATAGCATCTAACCGCTCGCCCAAATATTTCATCTGTGAACCAACGATTTCCTCAAATCTTTTAGAGTCTGACTGCTCATCAACATATGCAATAATTCGATTTATATAATTATCCACACCTAATTTAATAATTTTAGTTTCACCATTGTCTAAATTAATAGTCTTATCCTCTCTAGCAGGATAAATCACATCAGCAGTATCTTGTAATATTCGCCTACAACTATGAACAGCATTTGACCAATCCTCTGAATTTTCGGACGTTAAATTCTCATAAACAGATGCAAATTTTTGTGCTGATAATGGTACTAAATCTCCAATTTTTCCGTCTACAAACTTTCTTGTTCTAGAAAAAATATCTGACGTAATTTTTGAATATTTTAGCTCATAATATTTATTAGACACGTATTCGCATACAAAAGCTTGTCGTTTAGTTAGAAATTGAGAGTTCGTGCTAATACCATCTCTTAAACTCTTTCTTTCTAAAAAATTACTAGTGCCACCTGATGAAACAAATTGATTCGGATTAGCTGAACTTATTGAAACATTAGGATCATGTGCAATTTTTAGACTATCCTTCATTGCTTCCAATTCAATCTCCATCGCTCCGATTGACCCTAACTTAGCTTTCTCTACGGTTTTTCCTTCTCCAGCTTTTTTACATAAGTCCCATATATCGGGTGTTAAACCATTTGGGCTTGAAGGATAACCACTACTTTCAAAGATAAAAATTCTTTGGTAATCGAATTCATTTAGCAATCTTGCCAATCTACTCGCCTTTAATGCGCAATTAGATAAAGAAGAGGTACTTAACTCAATATTACTAATAATTTCTTCACTTAATTTTAAAGCTTCATTCAATGACTCTTGATTAACTTGCAATGTTCTGCTTCCAAAGCATTATTGTAGTTATTCTCTTATATACTTTAGTTCTTATTAAATTTCAATTAGTGAATTTCTTTCATCTTAACCTTAGAAAATATCAGTATATCAAATCCTTACTATCTAATTAAATCGTTAAAATATAGGGTTTAGATTTAAACCCATATAACTATGTCAAACAAACTTGAACGTCAGAAATTGACTCTCCCAGCAGGTCACGACAAGCTTCTGCTTCACTCCTGCTGTGCACCATGCTCGGGTGAAGTGATGGAAACCCTAATTGAATCAGGCATCGACTTTTCGATCTTTTTTTATAATCCCAATATTCACCCTGTCAAGGAATATGAAATCCGTAAGGAAGAAAATATTCGCTTTGCAGAAAAACATAATATTCCTTTTATTGACTGTGATTACGATACAGACAATTGGTTTGCACGTGCCAAAGGCATGGAAAATGAGCCAGAGAAAGGTATTCGCTGTACCATGTGTTTTGATATGCGCTTTGAACGGACTGCCCTTTATGCAGCTGAAAATGGCTTCAGCCTAATTAGTAGCTCATTGGGTATTTCTCGTTGGAAAGATATGAAGCAGATCAATGATTGTGGGCATCGTTCTGCTTCACATTATGAAGGTATCACCTATTGGGACTACAACTGGCGTAAAAATGGTGGTGCTGTTCGTATGCTTGAAATCAGCAAGAAGGAAGAATTCTACCAACAAGAATATTGTGGCTGTGTATACTCCTTACGTGATACCAACCGTTGGCGTATGAGCCAAGGTCGTGATCGCATCAAATTGGGCGTGAAATTTTATTCGAATGCCATGGATGATGAAAGCTAAGCTTCAGTCGCCAGATACCAATTTTTCCAGGAACTGGTTCCACGGACTTCAATGGGTACAGTTGGAATCAGTTTTTCTTTTAGAACGTCAGTCTGTCCCACGGCTTTGGCAAGTCGGGCTTTCACAGAATGAATGCATTCACGATCTCCAAACTCACAGCGATCCAATGTCGTACCACCACAAGGACCATTCGCCAATCCTTTGGGACAAGTTTCAGGGCAAATATATAAAGTATCTCCTAACCTACATTGACCACAACTTTCACAACCCATGATCCCTTGCTTAGAGATAAATTCAGTTTTTAACAATGCTTTTGCTGCAGGCGCATTTTCCCAGAATGAGGCTTTAAAAATAAAATGCCCCACACCTTTGGCAATTTTGGACTCAAATAGAGCCTTGTGCATGAAATGCAATTGCTGATATTTAATAAGCTGGCTAGAGGATAGTTGGCGGGAATAATAAGCTAATTCTGGCACGAGTTCATTTTTAGTCTTCACTTGCCACAGTGCATTCCAGAGTGCTTCGAGTTCATGTAAACCATAATGTCGATATTGTTCAATATATTTTTCTAAAAGCTTTTGCTCTTCAGGCTTATGGCATGCTGAAAGATGCACACCTGCAAAACTCAAATATTTACACATCAATAGTTGTATAGCACAACGTTTATAAGCATTCTCAGTTCGTCCATCCTGTTCTTCCTGAGCCAACACTCGTAACATGTGTGGTGTAATCACAATTCCTGCGACCTTATGTTTCACCATAAAATTGGCACGTGCCAAACTAAGTGGCATAACACAAGCAAGTATATTTTGTGGGTATCGATGACGATTTAAAAAAGCCTTGGCTTGTTTTAAAGCCTCCATATCGTAACCCAACTGGGTAACGATAAAGTCTGCTCCTGCTTTAATCTTTTTGTGAAGTTTTAAATATTGTGCATCACGTTCAGCTTCAGCATATTTAAAGGGATTAAAAGCTACACCAATGTGAAATCCACCATAACACTTTGCGGCCATGACCGCATTTACAGACTCTAAATATCGGGTGCGATTCGTTCCATCTTGACCATTTGTATGCCCTTTTAACTTATCACCTGTGAGAAGCAGTAAATTTTTCTGTCCCGAAGCTTGAGTTGATTTTAAGAAGGTCTCAAAATCAGTAATATCCCGACCTTTCCCTGAATAATGGATGAGTTTTTCCACAGATGAAGGAAATGTCTTCGCACATTCAAGTGGTGGCAAATCACTATCGGCATGCACTCGATCTGCCAAAGTGATCGCACATGGAAATTCTGCTAAAGACATTGGTACGCCAATGCCCTTAGCAGAACTTAAATATTCCAACAAAATACAAAACTGATTGTGCTTAAAATGGGAAGCAAGCTGTGACATAAAATAAAGTTCAAATAAAAATGATTAAAGCAGGTCGCTATTATATTCGACCTAACAGAATCAGCCCGATTAATCTTAAACAGGCTGATATAGAAAATTTTAGTCAACAATTATGCAATGAATCTATTCACTACATTCAATCAGGCAACTTTCTCATTAGTTTCTCGCTCTAATGTGAAATGAAATGCCTATTTTTCAAGAATATTTTGATACGACTTAATGAAGTTCTCTTCTATCCATTTACCTTGCTTAAGATTCAATTGAACACGTTCAACACCGTCATAAACTTTACGAGTTAAGAGAAATCATTATTGTGAACAGACTATTTCTCTAAGTTGATTCATCACAATATGTAATTTATAGCCATAGAACCGACCCATTGAGCTTTTACCACGAGATGCAATTTTAGATAATAATTTATGGCGGTGAATAGGTTTGTGCAACAAAGCCTATTCTAATTAAAACTTGGATTTCATAACCATTAATTTACAGTACAACTATCAATAAAATCGCCCCACCATTGCATCATTTCCATACGCTGATTAAAATATTCTGCATGATTATAACTCGCACGGGTTTTATTCTTATCAATATGAGATAGCTGTGCTTCAATCCAATTTGATTGAAATAAACCGGATTCATTTAATATGGTACTAAATGTTGAGCGCAAACCATGAGATGATAGTTCATTTTTAGTATATCCCATCTTTCTAATAATTAAGTTCAGGGTATTAAAATGAATGGGTTTATTATTATTTCTTGGACTGGAAAAAACATATTTGTCTCCATGAGACCAGATTAGTGCAGATCTTACAACTTCAAGTGCTTGATCAGATAGTGGAACTAAAAATTCAGGAATATCATGACCTAAAATAACTTTTCTTCTATATTGTTTAATATGTAAGGCTGGTATTTTCCATATTTTTTTATCTAGATCGAAGTGATGTGGTTCACAAAGCAATAATTCTCCACCACGGACGCCTGTATATAATTTAAATAACAGGGCTTTTTTAATAATAGGATCTGTATTAATCTGATTTAATTTAGCTAAGAAATTAGATAGTTCATCTGAATTCAAATGAGGATAGTTTTTCTTAATCTTATTGTTGACTAATATTTTATGAAGTCCATGTGCAATATTATATTCACAATACCCCATCGCTACCGCATAATCATAAATCTGATTTAAATAACTATAGGCTTTCTTTACAGGTTCTTTTACATTTCTAGATTCTATCTTTTTAATAATCTTAACTAGATCATATCTTTTAATTTCAATAAATGGCATTAGTCCAATATTTGGATAAACATCCTGATCTAAACATTTTTTTGCGAGCTGAATTACACCGCATCGTGGTTCATCTTCAAAGGAATTTTTAATTTTAAATTCTAACCACTCTTCACAAATATCCTGAAAAGTTTTGATGTATTTTTTATGCAGTGGTTTATTTTCATAATTATTAAATTTATATTCATCCCGGACTGATCTGGCCTCTTTCAAGGACATTACAGGATATTCACCCAACTTCATGCGAGGACGTTTATTTGTCCCTGCAAGTGAATAGCGGTAACTCCAAGATTTACGTCCGTTTGGTTCTACCTTCAAACTTAAGCCGTCATCATCTGCCAGAAAATAGATTTTTTCCTTTGATTTAGCTTGACGTACCTTAATTTCAGTAAGACTCATGAATTTTTAACCTAACCACAAATGGCACTGCTCAATTGAATTATAGCAAATTTAAGCGATATTCATATGATGCGTATCATACGCATCACATATTTCTATAAGTAATTGTTAAATAAAATTTATATTTAGATTGGCTAGTCCTTAGTAACCAATTAATTAACCATTAATTTTGCAAGTCTTAAATTGGCATTTGAAGTGTAACCCCATGTTATGACTATTCACATTTCTGCTCTATGATTCATGGTTACTTATTAGTTATATTATTATGTCAGGAGCGATACAAGAATTAGGGTAACCTTATGGAAATAGCGAATACGAAATTACTAGCTGGCGCTTTGGTAGCCCTAACTTTAACTATAGTTAGCCCTGTCGTACTTGCAAATGATAACAATGATATACGAAAGACTATTGTAGTTAAGTTTGCTAAAAAAGCTTACTCTGCAAATTATTACGGAAGGATAGATGGATACAAGTATGATTCCTACAAATTTTATGCTAAAAAAGGGCAAAAGTTAAAAGTGAAGTTGACTGGAGGAAATGTTGAAGCTTACTTATGGGGTAATCAATTAAAAGACTCCATCAATCTTGGAGAATATTCTCCAGAGCTTGATGATAATGGTATTTATATTTTACCTGCTTCAGGTGAGTATGAAATTAGAGTATTACAACCTAGATCACAGGCAAGAAAAGATAAAAAACCTCAATACTGGATGAGTATTGACATTAAATAAAGACTTTCTAGATTTTTTTAAGCTTTTATACCAGGGTTCAAAAACTATTGCCAGTTAAACGGGGCGTGATTTTTATTCATATGTTTTTATATTAGTAAAAATGATATAGATACGTAATTCATAGAGATCGTTTCAATTTAGCAATCTCTAAATCCATCTTGTAATTGGCGTGTTGAATCCGTTCATTTGAGGGGTCGTATTGCTTCTGGACTTCATCTAAGAAAGGAGTTTCTTCACATAATTCAAAGTACCTTTCCATCGGTGTTTTACCTTTCAAAGCTGAATGTGGTCTCATCCAGTTATAGTAATGCTGCCATTCGGCTAGCTTGTCTTGGATATCTTCAGAATTAATATCGACAGTAGCGTAGAACTCAGATTTATCAGTCTTTTGAGAACGCTCTACCTTGCCATTCAAATGAGGTGAACCTGGTTTATTTGGCCTAAATTTGATTCCATGCTGCATCAATTTTTTCTGTACTTTTTCAGCAAAGAATTCTCGTCCACGATCGGTCTGTATTCGCTGTATGGGAAAAGGCATTTCTTCAATTACACAGTTAAAAGGTCGAGTGTATCGCAGCTGTTCGGCGTTTATATATCCTTAAAACGCGATATCGTGTGCAGTCATCGATAGATGTGTACTGATATAGTCCAGGGACCCAGTTTACAGGTATCCATTTGAATTCTATCGCCTGGTAATGGACATTCATAACAAATGTAATCTACTTTACGACGGAATTTTTTAATCGGTTTGACTTAATGGGTGGATAGTACTTTATGGATAGTCGCCAAGGACAACGAGACTCCGTGCAGCGCATTTTCAATATTAAAGCTTCTAGCTCAGCATTGATTTTAGTATTTGGCGATTTTAAGGGACATTTACTATGACTACTTAATCCATCAATACCTTGTTCAGAATATCGTTTCCACCACTTGCGTAAAGTTGGTCTAGAAATGCCACATCTCCGACAAACCAGGCCAGTATTATTGGTCTCTTCAAATAATTTAACCCATACGAGTCTTTGTTGAATTTCTCTGTTCATAGACACCCATTATATTGAAGTGATGTCTATGAATCACACAGATTATCATAAGGCTTTTGAAACTGTCGCACCTCATGTTTGAATTCACCCATTAACAGAGTGCGAATTAGTCATTGATCATGTTTGACCACATTTCAAGGAATAGTGTCTAACTTTCGGTATGCAGATTATGGTGTGGGGTTCTCTTAAAGTTTAAACCTCATTATTTTACTTCAGTAATGCTGATTGGCTGGTCTTTTACAAATTCAACAACCCCTTCACCACGTTTAAAGTGAATTGAAACTCCATTATTATTAGCTAAACGAATACCACTACCAACAACTGTTTGCTTTAAACGATATACCACGCCTGAGTTATCAGTCATTAAAGCAGTTTCAAAGTTATCCGATGATTTCAGAAAAATTAATAAACCATTCGGACCAGAAAATTTAAGGACCTGCGTATCAGCTGAAGTATTGCTTGTAGCCTTATTTTGTAAAGTTTCAGTCTTTAGACTCGAAGTACACCCAGTCATTGCTAAAACTAACAAGGTTAAACTTAAAAAATATTTCATTTAACTACCTTTTTCATCTGTAAATCATAAGTGTATTTATACTAATTGTTATAATTTAACAATAAGACAAATATTACTTTTTTTTACATAAAAAAGCCATAAATCGCATTTTGAACAGTACCGGATTTATCAGAGATTTTTTTATTTAAATTAGGCCACCTGACCTAACGGGTTAATCTTATCATAGTACATTGCCTCAAACTCAAAAGGCGATACATATCCCAGTGCACTGTGTACATACTTTTTATTGAACCAATCTACCCAATTTAATGTCGCAAGTTGTACATCTGCTAAACTTTGCCAATCTGCTTTTAAATATTCAATCATCTCTGTTTTGTATAAGCCATTCACTGTTTCAGCCAAAGCATTATCGTATGAGTCCCCCGTTGTACCGATTGATGCTCGTAAATTTGCTGCTTCTAAACGATTGGTATAGCGAATGGAAAGGTATTGAACACCTCTATGGGAATGATGAATCACATTCCTTGGCATACCCCAATCGTGCAATGCTTGCTCCAGTGCATCGAGCACCATATCTGCATTCATACGTGTTGATACTTTCCATCCAACAATTGCTCGTGAGAACACATCAATAATAAAGGCGGTATAGACCCAGCCTGAATTTGTTTGAATATACGTAAAGTCACTCACCTGAGATACCGTCTTGGTAGTCAATCAATAATTGAACCGCTCTATCTCTGATTTCAGGGGTATATTTTACTTTTTTCATCGGAACACTACGCTTCGCTACGTCGTGCGAAGCAATGCTTCTCATCTCAGGAAAGTTGGTCTCCAACAAACCCGGTACGGTTCACAATGAGGTTCATGCTCGTGTAGCAGTCCTTAACAGATTTACAGAATTACAGAATTACAGAATTAGGTCGACCACTTACCCAAGTTACGCCTTAAATTTGGCTCAATTAGGGGCGCTTTGCCTTTCAAATATTTGTGCAATAAAGCCGTTGGAAAGTAACCTTGAAACAAGTTATAAGCTTCTTTTTAATAAATTACCGAGTATTTGTATAAATATTCAACATCTGATTTTTTTTAAACCAGATATTGAATTAAAATAAAAACCAATAAACAAGAACAAACATCATTGGTATTTATATTTTAATTATGTTCATTTACAATAAAAATTACTAAGTCAATACATATTTAGTCTAAAATATCCATCAATCAAAAATGTGTGATAGCTTCGAACGTTAATCTTTGTATACTTGTAATTTTGAGTATTACTTCAATTCTCTAAGCTAATTCTTTACAAGTGTTCCTATCACCATAATTGTTATTCTTGTCTTCGCTATAAAGCGATCCAAACCTGCCCTCCATGGTCATAATCGCATGAACAAATTTTTAAAATACCTATTGGTATTCATCGTTCTGCTTATTATTGCAGCACTAATCTTTTTATTTAGACCTATCGCGTCTAAGAAAATTCAAAACACCAGCAATGAGCCTGTCGTTGACGCAGTCTTAGTTGGTGGTGGCATCATGAGTGCAACCCTAGGCACATATCTTAGTGAACTTGAGCCAAACTGGCAAATTCGTATGTATGAACGCCTAGACAACGTTGCCCAAGAAAGCTCAAACGGCTTCAACAATGCTGGCACAGGCCACTCTGGCTTTATGGAAATGAACTATACCTCTGAAAAAGATGGAAAAATGGACATTTCTAAAGCTGTGAACGTTGCGGAACAATTTGAAGTTGCAAAACAGTTCTGGTCTTATCAAGTCAAAGAAGGCGTTTTGGGTCAACCAAATAGCTTTATCAACCCTGTACCGCACATTGCCTTCGTTTGGGGCGATAACGTGAATTTCCTAGAAAAACGTTACGCTGCAATGGTTAAAAACCCAATGTTTTATGGCATGAAATTCTCTGAGAATCCTGCTGAAATTAAACAATGGGCACCATTGGTGATGAATGGCCGTGATGCTGCACAAAAAGTAGCTGCAACACGCATGGATGTAGGTTCGGATGTGAACTATGGTTCGATCACCACTCAATTGGTCGATCACCTTAAAAAACAATCTAATTTCCAGTTACAAACATCGACTGAAGTGACTGGCATTAGCCAAAACGATGATAAAACGTGGACTGTTGCATTTAAAAACCTCACTACAGGAAAAACAGATCATGTGAAAACGCGCTTTGTCTTTATTGGTGCAGGCGGTGCAGCGGTTAAACTTTTACAAATGACAGGCTTACCAGAAGCGAAGCAATATGCTGGCTTCCCTGTAGGTGGCGTGTTCTTAATGACCGACAACCCAAAAGTCACTGAAGGCCATACTGCAAAAGTTTATGGTCGTGCTGAATTAGGCGCACCGCCAATGTCTGTTCCACATATTGATACACGTTATATCGACGGTAAAAAATATGTGTTGTTTGGTCCATTTGCAACTTATTCAAACAAGTTCTTAAAACAAGGTTCTCAGCTTGATTTATTGAAATCAACTACTAAGAACAACGTTTTACCAATGACCGCTGTGGGTATGGAAAATCTTGATTTGGTGAAATACTTAGTTAGCCAAGTCATGATGACCGATGAAGACCGTTTTAATGAGTTGAAAAAATACTATCCTGATGCAAAACCAGAGGACTGGCGCATGAATCAAGGTGGTCAACGTGTTCAAATCATTAAGAAAGAACCAGGCAAACCTGCAAGCTTGCAATTTGGTACCGAGATTTTTGCATCACAAGATGGTGCTGTGACTGCCCTATTAGGTGCGTCTCCTGGTGCTTCAACTTCCCCTTATATTATGTTGAGCTTGCTTGAAAAAGCATTCCCTCAGCAAGTAGCAGGTAAATGGAATCCGAAATTACATGAAATTGTAAAATCGTACCAACAAGAACTCAGCACTAATCCTGTGCTTCTTGACCAAGTTCGCCAATACACCAGCACAACCCTTGGTTTGAAATATACACCTATGGCTAAAGCTGCAAATGACGAAACTATTGCGGTAGCAAAAGCACAGTAATCTGCTTTAAACCCTAAAAAGGATGGACTTTGCGCCATCCTTTTTTAATTCATATTTGAAACTATTCTGTTTATGTCGCTTTTCCATTCCGATGCTTTTTTGGCTTTTCATTCACGTGATTTTTCACTTCTGAGTGTCAATCAGTTGTGCTTAATTCTAACCATCATGATTCAAGAAGTCGTCATTGCTTATAGTATCTATCAACTCACTCAAAATCCACTCAGCCTTGGCATGATTGCCTTAATTGAGTTACTCCCCTTTATTTGCCTCTCCCTGATCAGTGGCGACTGGGCTGATCGCTATAACCGACAAAAAATTGTGCAGTGGAGTTTTAGCTGTAGCACTTTAATTCCATTATTATTTATTGTTCTTTTTTCTCAGTACCAACAACAGCACATTCAACAAAATACACTTTTATGCGGCATTTATAGCCTCATCTTTTGCTTAGGCATACTTAGAGGCATCTACAGCCCATCATTTAATTCATTACGCCCTTTTCTAACCCCCGAGTCAGCCTATAGCAATGCAGCCACATGGACCGCGCTCATTTGGCAAATAGGCGGCATTTTAGCGCCTTTATGCGCAGGACTTTTACTCGGCCAACTTGGGCTTGAAAAAACCCTCTTTATTGTTTTTTTCTTGTGTTGCGTGGGTAGCATCTGCTTATTCGGATTAAGTCCTCGTCAATTCCCTAGCCCCCATAAACAGCATTTAAGCAAAAGTTTGAAAGAAGCCTATTTGTTTATTTTTAAACATCCACTAATGTTTTGGAGTATGTTGCTGGATCTCAGCGCCATGCTTTTTTGTAGTGTCATTATCTTACTGCCTATTTTTGCACACGATATCCTGCATCTTGGTGTTGAAGGCTTAGGTATACTCAGAGCTGCACCAGCTATTGGCGCCTGTATCATGATGTTGATGTTGACCTGTTATTCTCCGATGCAAAATGCATGGAGAAATATGCTCTATAGTAGTTTTGCAATTGCTTTGTGTACTTTAGCCTTTGCACTATCCTCCCATGTTTGGCTCTCAGTCTTCTTCCTTGTTTTAATCGGTGCCTTTGATAGCATCAGCATGGTCATTCGACAAACTTTATTACAGCAACTCCCCCCAAAAGCACTATTAGGGCGTGTAGCGGCTTTAAATGGCATATTAGTCACTTCAGGCAATCAGCTCGGTGCCCTACACATGAGCCTGATGACGCGCTATTTTTCTGTGGTGCCAGCAGTACTTATTGGAGGGACGCTGTGTTTAATAATCTGTGGTCTAAGCTTTACTCGTACGCGACATTTATTCAAGCCATCTCCAACACTAAAAAAACATGCCACAGTGGCAAAAAGTGAATAGCATGTTAAGCTTCAAATCTTCTTTTAATATGATGTGAGTTTTCAATAGAGCAAATTATGAAACAGATTTTCCCCTTTTCACATATTCTCTATACCAAACTCTATTCTTTCGTACTATCAGTGTTGTTGGCTTATTGCCTATTCAATGCAATTTATACGTTCATTATTGGTGGAACTGGTTTTTATTTATTTGCAACTTTTATTTTAGCTTTTCAATGTAATTTCGCGTTACGCACTTCTCTCCATGACCGTATTTACACCAGTTTAGGGATAGTTTTGCTTATTATTGGGTTATTGTATACACATGGAATTCACTTTCTAAACCATTTAAAAACAATTGTATTGGTTCCTGCTTTAATTTTAACTGCCTTTGGAATAGATAATTTATATAGAAAGCCAAATAGACTTAGTTGTCTTAAAGTTGGACTGATCCTCGGCCTATTGCTATTAGCTTATATTCAATATTATGATTTAGTAGAACTGCAAAATTATTATGACTCTTTACATAATGATGAGACTTGGCAGCAATTTGGCGCATTATAACAGCTAGCACAAAAAATTTGGTGGGTGAAAAATTTACAATCCTAATTCTGATTTATCATGTTATTACATAGGAAAACTGCCTTTAAAAGACGGGTCTTGCTAGTCTAGAATTGCAGACGAAAGGGAATAAAATGCCTGTATATCCGATTCTAGAAATTGATCATTTTCAGCATCATAAACAAAAGATTTTTCTTCTAATAAGTATTGGCCATCTTGCTCACTAAGAAAATTTTAAAGTTATTTGCTTGATCAGGGAAAATTTGTTCTCCGTCAAAAAAAGATCATAACAATCTCGAACGGCTTTGTTGCGCAAAGCTGTTCTTAAGGACTTTTTCAGCAATATAATTTTCAAATGAAGAAGCATACACATAAAATTTACCGCACAACCAATTGGTTCGCATATAACCGAGCACGCATTCATCGCGGAAATATTGCCATTTGGTTTGATCCAGCTACGCAATGGTATGCCCCATCAAAAGGCAAACAAGGGCAAAATCAAACCTACTCCGACGCAGCCATCCAATGCTGCTTAATGATTAAATCCTTATTCCGTCTGTCTTTACGTATGGTCACTGGCTTTATGCAAAGTCTGATTAAACTTTGCGGCTGAGCAGCCCCGAATATCAGTGATATTCGTACAGTACGCTTTGTAGAAGACAAAAGCATATTGATATTGCAATCTTGGAGAATATTCTCCAGAGCTTGATAATAATGGTATTTATATTTTACCTGCTTCAGGTGAGTATGAAATTAGAGTATTACAACCTAGATCACAGGCAAGAAAAGATAAAAAACCTCAATACTGGATGAGTATTAACATTAAATAAAAGACCTCTTGCGAAAGTATCGTTTTACCTAATTTTTGAATTGGCTAAAACCTTATTAAATGTAGCTTTATGCTGTTTAAATTCTGACTAACGCAAGAAGTCTAAAGACTTGCTAGATTCTTTTAAGCTTTTATACAAGGGTTCAAAAACTATTGCCAGTTAAGCGGGGCGTGATTTTTACGCAGATGTGTTTATGTTAGTAAAATGATATAGATTACTTGTTTAATACCCCGAGGAATAATTTAATCTTGCTGTGCGTTTGTCACTTTTCTTTCAAAAGTTGATTATATCTTTCAACGTAACCGTCGTGATATTCAAGCCCTTTTGATAGGAATTTGCAGTGAAAGAATAGGCGAAACTTATCTTAAATAATGGTAATTCCTTATCTTTAAAATAGAGAACGCCCGATGAAATTCATTAGGCGTTTACTTTAAATAAGTGTCAGCTTATTTTATAACCAGATGTACTTGTCAATCATGATTCTTTTTCTCAATTGCCTTAAAAAAACAATCTTGCTATTTTTGACTTTTCACACCATTTTGTTCAATTTGTACTGCGGCTTGCCAGCTAGGTAGTTGGCTTAAACCTGCTACGTAACGTTGGATATGGGGATAATTTTCACCTTGTCCCATATGATAAACTAAAGCATGTAGTCCAAAGCCCATCATGAAGTCAGCACCGGTTAAACGGTCTGCCACTAGAAATTCTTTATCTTTTAAATATTCATTTAAATGGCCAAATACTTTATCGAACTCAACTTGAGTATAATTTTCTAGAAATACCAACTTCGTGCCCTGCTTGGTTTCTATCGTATTAAACGTTTTTAACAAAAATGGCAGCATGGCAGAGCTTTCTGAGAAATGAATCCACTGTAGATAATCGACATAGGTAGATTCATCCATATCTGGTGCTAAATGCGGCGCAAGTTTCTGAATTAATAACTCAACGATTGCGCCTGACTCTGCAATAACTTTGCCATCCCATTCTAATACTGGAGATTTCCCTAAAGGGTGAATGGTTTTTAAAGAGTCAGGGGCCAAATGCGTGCTTGAGTCACGATAATAGCGTTTCAGCTCATAGGGCTGCTTGATTTCTTCAAGTAACCACAAAATACGAAAAGAACGTGATTGATCTAAATGATGTAGTGTGATCATGATAATTCCTATTTTTTTAAATTTTTACAACCACTTTGCCAAAGTTTTCGCCTTTCAACATACCATTGAAAGCATTGATCGTGTTATCTAAACCTTGCACCATATGCTCTTTATATTTGATTTTTCCGTCTTTCAACCATTCAGACATTTGCTGATAGAATTCCGGATACTGACTGCCATAATCATCAAAAATAATAAAGCCTTGCATGCGAATACGCTTTTTTAAAAGGGTGGAAATAAAGCCCGGTAAACGGTCTGGCCCTTGTGCTTGCTCGGTAGCGTTATACTGGGAAACCACACCACACACCGGTACACGTGCCGCAGAGTTAAGCAATGGCCATACCGCATCAAACACTTTACCCCCGACATTCTCATAATAAATATCAATACCGTTGGGAGCTGCTTGTTGTAATTGTTCTGCAAAATTTTCATCATGATGATTGATACAAGCATCGAAGCCGAGTTCTTCTACTGCATAACGGCATTTTTCAGGCCCACCTGCGACGCCAACCACGCGACAACCTTTAAGTTTGCCAATTTGTCCAACCGTAGCACCAACAGGTCCCGTTGCAGCTGCAACGACTAATGTTTCACCGGCTTTAGGCTGACCAATGTCCAACAACCCCATATAAGCAGTAAATCCTGGCATTCCCAAAATACCCAATGCCCAAGATGGATGTTCAGGTTGCATACCTAAGCTTTGACAGGCAGACCCATTAGAAATTGCGTAGCCCTGCCAGCCATTTCCGGAAAGAACCCACTCGCCTTCTTTGAATTTTGGGTTTTTAGAGGCCACCACTTGACTGACTGTTCCACCGACCATCACTTCGCCAATTTCAACCGGTGCTGCATATGAAGGAGCATCGCTCATGCGACCACGCATATAAGGATCGAGTGACAAGTAAATGGTTTTTAACAATATCTCGCCTTGTTTAAGTTCATTGAGCTCAACTTGTTCAATACGAAAATCGCTGTGTTTTGGCTCACCCACTGGCCGTTTAGCTAAAACGATGCGTTGATTAATAACTGTTTTCACACATATAACTCCATGTTTTATTTAAAAGTATTTTTCTTCACAATCAAAAACTGTGATTAAAATTTCTTTACATCCATTGTAGATGAGTTATAATAAAAAACAATACGACTGGTCTATTTTTTACAATAGAGTAAATAATTAATATGAAGCCTACTCCTATTAAAAAGTCTGAAGCGAAGCGCTTACACATTCTTAACACCAGTTCAGACCTGATTTTGCATAAAGGTTTTACTGGCGTAGGATTACAGGAAATTTTACAGAGCTGTGAAATCCCTAAAGGCTCGTTTTATCATTATTTCCAATCTAAGGAAGCTTTCGGATGTGAATTGGTACAGCATTATGTAGACAATTACCAAGTCCGTTTAAATGATGTATGGCGTTGTGATAAATCCCCTTATCAAAAGCTGATTGAGTATTTTAATTTATGGATAGAAGATCCTGAAACACAGTGTGGTTGGGCGGATAGCTGTTTAATTGTGAAACTTGCCGCAGAAGTTGCCGATCTATCTGAAGATATGCGCTCGATTATGTCCGCTGGCGTTGATGATGTAATCCAACGTATTGCTGGTTTAATTGATTTGGGAAAACAGGATCAGTCTATCCAAGCAGATACCGAGGCCTCTACTTTGGCACAAGTACTTTACCAAATGTGGTTAGGTGCAGCATTACTGAGTAAGTTGCAAAAAGATAAAACACCATTACATCAAGCTCTGAGAGCAACTAAATTTCTATTAAAAAGTGAAGATTCATAAAAATTAAATATCAACTACATAATTAATAATTCATGATAGCAGTCCAATGATTACCTATTATTGTGTTGCTATTAGATCAATTTACAATCCATGAGTATAGCGCACAATGAATTCTCCTTCTAAAGCCCTCATGACTCGTATTTTAGTTGGTTATTTAGGCTTATATCCCACACTATTACTGGTACTCACTTTATTAAAGCCAATTACTGAGCATCAAAGTTTCCCGATGATGGTGTTGATTGAAGTCATAGTATTAGTGCCAGTAACGCAACTAATTTCTTTCCCACTGGCAGGTTGGCTCATTACACAGCTAAAAAATTTTAAGAATTTGTTTTAAGAAGAAGTTATGCTGGCAACAGCAATCCTAAGTTCTTATTTTGCCAACCACAAAGGTTGGCAAAATAACTCACTTAGTCGAGATTAATCTGCGTAAGCTGGATAATCAATATAGCCTTTTTCCGTCCCACCATACATAGTACTTGCATCTACTGCATTCAATGGCCAACCATTGGCGATGCGATCGGGTAAATCTGGATTCGCAATAAATGGGCGTCCAAATGCAATTAAATCGGCCAGCCCTGCCTCTAAAATTCGAGTCCCTCTTTCTGCCGTATATCGACCTGCATAAATAATCCGACCACTGAAAGTGTCTCTGACATCTTTACGAAAATCATGAGGAAGTTCTGGTGCATTATCCCAATCAGCTTCTGCAATCGATAAATAGGCAATCCCAACTTCTTCAAGTATTTTTATGGCCTCAATATAAGTCACATGTGGATCATCTTCAACCAACCCTATGTAAACACGATCTTCCTCTGTACTTTCAAATAGCGGGGCAAAACGCACTCCTAAACGATCTGCACCAACCACCTCAGCAACTGCCTCTACTACTTCACGTAAAAAACGCAAACGATTGTTTAGTGATCCACCATATTCATCTTCACGGTGGTTACTATGTGCAGAGATAAATTGATTCACCAAATAACCATTTGCACAATGAATTTCAACCCCATCAAAACCAGCAGCCAAGGCATTGCGTGCTGCTTGAGCATAGAGTTGCACTAATTCTTTAACTTCTGCATTGCTTAAAGCACGTGGCATTGAAGGATCAGCCAAGGCACCTGCATTGGGCCCGGTCTCAATAAAGACTTTAACATTACTATCAGCCTTAATAGCCGAAGGCGCGACCGGTGATGCATGATCGGGTTGCAAAGATGTATGTGAAACACGCCCAACATGCCAAAGTTGTGCAAAAATAATGCCTCCTTTAGCATGCACTGCTTCCGTCATTTTACGCCATCCAGCAATCTGTTCAGGGCTGTAAATACCGGGAGTCCAAGCATAGCCTTGACCACGTGGCTCGATTTGCGTACCTTCGGTGACCATAAATCCTGCCCCGGCACGCTGTTGATAATAGGTTGCCATCAGTTCATTTGGAATATTCCCTGGCTGAGTACTACGCGACCGCGTTAATGGTGGCAATACAATACGGTTTTGCAACGCATAAGGGCCTAAGCTTAAATTTTGAAAAAGTTTACTGTCTTTCATTTCACTGTATCCAAGTCGTCATGACTTAATTGATCTAAATTAAATACCCATCCTTCCTGTATATAGAAAAATAAAGGAAGGAAAGCTATTCACTCAGGCCCTTCACCATTAAATGAGGGTTATTTTGCTTATTGCGCCAGTTGCTCAGAGTCAGAAGTTTTATTCACTGCTAAGCACCACAACAGACACTAGCTACTCTTTATTTCAACAATTGAAGTAATGCTGAGGCAGTTGCAGCAGAAGAGGCTGGATTTTGTCCAGTAACCAGCAAGCCATCTACTTGAACATATACTTGCCAATCATCTACTTTAGAATAATGACCACCGTTTTCTTTAAGCATGTCTTCAACTAAAAATGGTACAATTTCAGTCAAACCTACAGCGGCCTCCTCAGTATTGGTGAAACCAGTCACTAATTTACCGCTAACTAAGGGCGCTCCATTACTCGCTTTCACATGACGAAGAACACCCGGGGCATGACACACTGCTGCAACAGGTTTGCCAGACTGAATCGCCTGTTCAATCAGAGAAATTGAAATCGGATCTTCTGCTAAATCCCACAATGGGCCATGCCCGCCTGGATAAAACACTGCATCATAATCAGCTACAGAAATTTCGCTAAGTTTATGCGTCTGTGCCAATGCTTGCATTGCAGTTGGATCTGCTTCAAAACGATGAGTGGTTTCAGTTTGAGCATCGGCTAAATTACTTTTCGGATCTAGTGGTGGCTGCCCACCTTGAGGCGACGCCAGCGTAACTTCAGCACCAGAGTCAATAAAGGTGTAATAGGGTGCAGCAAGTTCTTCTAGCCAGAAACCTGTTTTCTTACCAGTATTGCCAAGTTGATCATGTGAAGTTAAAACGAGTAAAATTTTCATGTTATTTCTCTGATAATTTTCAGGATTGAGGAGCATTGTTGCATGATCACTTGCTGTGTGGCGTGAGCATGCCAGATACGCGCATTTAGCTTAGATGCTCGTCTCGAGAATTTGGCGACTGATCTCTAATGAAACATTTTTATGTTCGCCTAGCTGTGTAAGATTATGTGATTTAAGTTGCGTAATGATGATCTCAATATCTGTCTCCCCCAGTCCATAATCGCTAAGACGAGTCGGCAATCCAAGTTGCTCAAAGAAGGCTCGAGTACGAGCAATAGCAGTATCAATACGTTGTTCTTCATCACCTTCGACAATCTGCCAGACACGGGCTGCATACTGTAGTAATTTTTCTCGTTTCTCTTGACGACGCACTTGTAGATTGGCGGGCAACACAATGGCCAAGGTACGAGCATGATCAATACCATATAAAGCCGTGAGCTCATGTCCAATCAAATGGGTTGACCAATCTTGTGGTACACCAGCTCCAATTAGCCCATTCAGTGCCATGCTAGCAGCCCACATCAAATTTGCACGCGTGTCATAATCTGCTGAATCTTCCAAGATTTTCGGTCCAATCTCAATCAAAGTTTGCAATAGACCTTCGGCAAAACGATCTTGTACTTGTGCATTCACAGGGTAAGTTAAGTACTGTTCCATGACATGAATAAATGCATCAACCACGCCATTTGCTAACTGGCGCGTCGGCAAGCTAAAAGTTTTATTCGGATCCAGTACGGAAAATTGCGGAAAAACATAGGGGCTGCTAAATGACAATTTGGCTTGGGTCGATTTTCTGGTGACTACCCCACCGCTATTCATTTCTGAACCAGTTGCCGGAAGGGTGAGTACACTCGCAAAAGGCAAAGCTTGAGTAATTTTAGTACCATGGGTTTCTAAAATCTCCCATGTATCCCCTGTATAATTGACTGCTGCTGCAATAAATTTAGTACCATCAATTACCGATCCACCACCGACAGCCATTAAGAAATCAATCTTTTGTTCTCGAATCAGCTCTACAGCTTTCATGAGGGTTTCGTAACTCGGATTCGGCTCAATTCCGCCAAATTCATGAATTTCTCTTGCACCTAATGCTTCACGCACTTCAGCTAAAGTACCATTCTTACGTGCACTTTCACCACCAAACAACATTAATACTTTTGCTTCTGTAGGCACATAGTCATTGATTTTAGCTATTGTATCGCCACCAAAAATAATGCGGGTCGGATTATAAAAGTTAAAATTCAGCATATTTTTATCCTAGGATGATCAACTAATTGATTTGAAAAACCACCGTTATTCATCAAATAAACTTTAAAAAAATTGGACAACACTGCGGCTTTTGACTGCACCATGTGCTAACTATACATAAAAATAGACCAGTCGTCTATTTTTATAAAAATTATTTCAGCTTGGCGACTTTAGTGATGGTTAAACACATTCAGGCTTGTTCTATAACACTTTTATTATTGATGTATTTTCACGAGCGATTGTTGTATGGAAGGTATCAACATGTATGACTACTGACATGGTCGTGAACGCATTGGCTAAAACAGTGAATGACTCATACAAAATAACGATGATTAAATATTTTAAAAGCAGATTGGCACGGTTTAGCAGATGTACAAATGCGACAGTAAATTAGATAGATTGGTTCAATATAAAGCATGTACATAGCTGCATTCGTTTATTTACCCTGTTTTGGATATTGACCCATGTAAATGATGAGATTAAGCCATTAAATGAAGTAGCCCAACTTGAATAAAAAGCCTCTGACAAACCTCACAGGGTTGAAGTGCTGCCTTTCATTCAAAATTTCAGGCAGCACATTTATACATTTAAGCGTCGGTTTAAGCTGGTAGTTTACTCGCCAAAACATCTACTTTTTCAATAGACGGTGGCTCTGAAAATAGCTCTTCGGCCTGAGCCATCAACGCAGCTGCAACCTTGCCAGATAAATGTGCTTGGCGACCCGCCTCATCAGGAAATGCATCAAAAATACCAAATGTTGTAGGTCCAAGACGTAAGCCAAACCACGCAACTGTCGCAGGTTCTTCCATTACAATAGGTAAACCGGCTTTAAGGAAAGCTTCCACTTCGTCTTCTTTACCCGGTTTAGCTTCAAGACGGACATATAAAGCTGTTTTAAGCATGACTAAAACTCCACAATTGATTAGAATTCAAACTGATTCTGTCATTGCTAATGTATGCATGTTAGAAAGTTTTGTTGTATAAAAGTTAAAAAACATCCCATAGCTGAGCCAAAATTTAGGTTTTTATTTCGACATAATGCTATGAATTTATTCAAGTTAATGTCATTAACATTTGAATCAAAAAATCAAGATATGAGATGATTAAATTCAATCTTAGTTATATAAGGATCAATTGACTCTACCTTAGATTTATAAGCTGACCTCTTCATCTGGAAGTTATATTGCTCAAGAAGCATTCAAGAACAACATGCACATCTTCATATCTATGAAAGTTATTTAGCTAGGAATTTGCTGTGAAACTCTATATGTTTCTCTATAAAGCTCGCAATGAAGTAATAGCTATGGTCATACCCTTCTCTTAGGTTAAGTGTAAGAGGATATTCTTGTTCCAAACAAATATCACTAAGAAGCTTAGGTCTTAACTGTTCTTCAAGAAAATCATCAGCTGTTCCCTGATCGACTAAAATAGGTAAATGAACTTCATCGTTTTTGATTAATTCAATCGCATCATAGCTTTTCCATAAAGTTTCGGTTTCACCTAGGTAGTGTGTAAAAGCCTTTTTCCCCCAAGGTACTTGGCTAGGTGCAACAATTGGTGCAAAAGCAGAAATACTTTTATACAGCTCAGGGTTTTTTAACCCAATGACTAATGCACCATGACCACCCATGCTATGCCCCATAATGCTTTGGACTTGGTTGGTCGGAAAATTCAGGTCAATCAGATTTCTGAGCTCTTCCACAATATAATCATACATTTTGAAATGCTGTGACCAGGGTGCTTGTGTTGCATTCACATAGAATCCTGCGCCTTGGCCTAAATCATAATCTGCATGATCTGGTACATCCTCTCCACGTGGGCTGGTATCTGGTGCAACAATAATGACTTTATGTTCAGCCGCATACTTTTGTGCTCCGGCTTTAGTAATAAAGTTCTGTTCGTTGCAAGTCAGTCCTGATAACCAATATAAAACTGGCAACTTCTCATCTTTGTCATGAGGTGGCAGATATATTGAGAATTTCATTGAACAGTTTAATGCTATTGACTGATGGCGATACACTTCTTGCGATCCACCAAAAGAAGCATGTTTCTCAATTATTTCCATAATCAATTACCTATGTTGAGCAAGACTTCATGAGAAATCGAATAAACAAAGAGTCTGACATTCTCCACAGAGAATACTGATAAAGATTTAAAATGTAGGCAGGTTTGTTGAACCTATACATGATGGATACATAGATAGATCTGTTTTACAGATGATGTGCCGTTTTAGAGGATTCCATGCATGTCAATCATGATTCACATGCATGGAAAAGTATAAGGTCTAACGGAATTATTCGTAATGAATTACAGTACGAATTGACTTACCTTCATGCATTAGATCAAAGGCTTCATTGATCTGATCCAAGCCCATGGTGTGTGTCACAAATGGTTCTAATTGAATTTTACCTTTCATGGCATCTTCAACCATTCCTGGAAGTTGCGTACGACCTTTTACCCCACCAAAGGCAGAACCTAACCATCTACGACCAGTAACCAGTTGGAATGGACGGGTAGAGATTTCTTGACCTGCGCCAGCTACACCAATAATTACGGATTGTCCCCAGCCACGGTGTGCACTTTCAAGGGCTGCACGCATCACATTCACGTTACCAATACACTCAAATGAATGATCTACACCCCAGCCAGTCATTTCGACAATGACTTGCTGGATTGGTTTATCGTAATCTTTAGGGTTCAAGAAGTCCGTTGCACCAAACTCTTTTGCCAGCGCAAATTTATCTGGATTCATGTCAACCACAATAATACGCCCTGCTTTAGCTTGACGTGCGGCTTGTACGACTGCCAAACCAATACCACCTAAACCAAAGACCGCAACACTATCACCTTCTTGTACTTTAGCCGTGTTATGTACTGCACCGATACCCGTTGTTACCCCACAACCCAGTAAGCAGACATGTTCGTGATTGGCTTCAGGATTGATTTTAGCCAATGATACTTCTGCCACTACAGTGTATTCACTGAACGTTGAGCAGCCCATATAGTGGTAAATCGGTTGACCATTGTAGGAAAAACGAGTGGTACCATCTGGCATTACGCCTCTACCTTGAGTTTCGCGAACGGAAATACACAAGTTCGATTTTCCAGATTTACAGAATACGCACTCGCCACATTCAGCAGTGTAAAGTGGAATAACATGATCACCTGGTTTGACGCTAGTCACGCCTTCACCAACCTCAACTACAACACCAGCACCTTCATGCCCGAGAATAGCGGGAAAAACACCTTCAGGATCATCGCCAGATAAAGTAAATGCGTCTGTATGACACACACCGGTATGGGAGATCTTAATTAATACTTCACCTTTCTTCGGTGGTGCAACATCAACTTCAACAATTTGAAGAGGTTGACCAGGACCAAACGCAACAGCAGCACGTGACTTCATGGAATAATTCCTTATACAGATCTATTTTAAATATGATTTTAGAATCTTGGCGATTTCAGCCAATTCTTCTTTTCGTTGTTGTTCTGTGGTTTCACCTGATACTAAAGTGTCCTTTAAATGAACCTCCAGCATTTCATTCATTAAACCATTAATAGCACCACGCACAGAGCATATTTGTTGCAGAATTGCACCACATTCCACATTGTCTTCTAACGCTTTTTCAATCGCTTGCGTCTGACCTTTGATCCTTCTGACGCGTAGAAGAATCTTTTTTTTGTCTTCAACCTGATTAGGCATCAGACCTCCTTATTTGCTAGCATTTATACTATAGTACCCCATAGTATAAAAAAAGCAATATTTTTTATAAATCGAAAATTAAAAAGATCTTTAGCGAAAATTTTCTATCCCTGTTTTTAGTTTTTTTTAAATTAACATCATAGAGCTTATGCGAAAGTCACAAAAAAATGGGGCTTTTAGCTCCCATTTTTTATTTTGGCTCATGTTCTTTGTAATGCTGTGACCTTTTAGAATTATGTTTCAAATTTTAGCCACTTTGTAGATATTTTGAACGTTTCAAGCCTTGAAAATACTACCGACAGTTTAGATTAAATTGCCTTTACAGACTGTACTAGAATATTTTTAGTGAGCGAATGATATTTATTATTCATTATTTAGGAATTATTAAATCCTATAAATATCATTTATTGGATTATTTTACTTTGATACTGTGCACATCATCCCCCAGTTAAGAATAAGGAATAACTATGAATAAGATGATGAATGCTCTTATCCTAGAAAATTTTGGTGATCATGAATTTAAACGTGTAGAACTCCCTATACCTCAACCAGAGGCTGGGCAAGTTCTAGTACGTATTCATGCTAGTGGTGTAAACCCTATTGATTATAAAATTCGTCTTGGTGAAGCACCATATGCTATGCCAGAGCTTCCTGCCGTGTTGGGAACAGATATGGCTGGGGTTGTAACTGCTGTTGGTGAAGGTGTCACCCACTTCAACGTCGGAGATGAAGTTTACGGTCTGATAGGTGGCGTTCGTGGTCTTCAAGGATCTTTAGCAGAATATGTTGTAGCAGATGCTGATCTGATCGCATTAAAGCCACGCAATATCTCTATGCGCGAGGCAGCAGTACTACCATTGACGTTCCTCACCGCTTGGGAAGGTTTAGTGGATAATGCGAAGGTCCAACCAAGGCAAACTGTCCTGGTTCAGGGTGGTGCTGGTGGCGTTGGTTATATGGTGGTTCAGCTTGCAAAAGCACTTGATGCAAATGTTTGGGCGACTGGTCGTACAGCTGATCAATCACTGATTTCAGAACTCGGTGCAACACCTCTCGATTACACAACAGCATCTTCCGATGACATTATTGCTGCAAGCCCTGAGGGTCAAGGTTTTAACATTGTTTACGACACTGTGGGTGGTCCAGTACTCGAAGCTTCACTTTCCATGACAACTCACTATGGCCACATTACCAGCTGTGCTGCATTTGGTAATCATAATTTAGCGAGTTCATCTCTACGTTGTGCCACACTGTCTGGCGTATTCGTCCTAATGCCGATGTTAACAGGCAATCGCCGTGCTCATCATGGTGATATCCTTAAGATCGCGACTCGTCTTGTTGAGGAAGGTAAACTGCGTCCTATTGTTGATCCTCGTCATTTTACTCTAGACCAAGCGATTGAGGCTCATGATGCTGTTCAAGATCGCTCTGCCAATATTAAGGTCGTGATTGATGTCATTTAACGCACTTCAGGCCAAGACTTGGCGCTTCAATAGTATTGGAGATACAGACGTTCTGACATTAGAAACACTTCCTGTTGCTTTACCAGCCGCAGGAGAAGTTCTAATCCAGATGAAAACGATCGGACTCAACCGGGCTGATGTAATGTTTCGGCGTGGTACTTATATTCAAAAGGCAGTATTTCCTTCTCGTCTGGGATATGAGGGAGCAGGCATAGTTCTTGCGATAGGTGAAGGTGTACGCCAATTTTCTCCAGGAGATGCAGTATCGATTCTTCCGACTGACAATCTAGCCAAATATGGGACATATGCGGACAAGCTCCTGATTCCAGAAACTTTTTTAGTTCACAAACCCGATAGTTTAAGCTGGGAAGAAGCTTCTTCAATCTGGATGCAGTATTTGACGGCTTGGGGTGGTGTAATCCATGCTGGTGGAGTTTCGAAAGGAAAAACGATCTTGATCACAGCAGCTTCAAGTAGCGTAGGACTAGCTGCGATACAGATAGCTGAAGCAGCGGGAGCTAAGGTCATTGCAAGTACACAGACGATAGAGAAAAAGCAACGTTTACTGGATCTCGGTGTTAAAAATGTTATAGCCAGTGAAGATGAACCAGATTTGTATGAGGCGCTTGTTTCACGTTTGGGTGGAGAATATCTTGATGTCGCCTTCGATGCTGTAGGAGGGCCACATATTGAACAGATTGCAAAAGCGATGTCTGTGGGAGGAACTATGGTTATGCATGGTGCACTTAGCCCGGAGATCACACCATTTCCCCTTAAAGTTGCATTACGCAAGAGCTTAACCATGCGAGGTTTTTTGTTCCTTGAGGTTCTCCATGATCCTGTTCTAAGGGAGCAAGCCAGACGATTTATTCTTAGCAGTATAGGTGCAGGATATCTTCGTCCAGTGATCGACTGTTGCTTTAACTTTGAGGACATGCATGACGCTCAGCGCTATCTTGAATCAAATCAGCAAATAGGAAAAATTGTAATTACTCTAAATACATGATGGTCTTATCTGATTTCTACTTTCTAGAAAAAAGGTTAGTTCCATCTGATTCAGGTTTCTATATGGCCCAACACTTCCGCTAAGTAATCAAACAATGCTCGGATTCGCAAAGGTGTCGGGCCCCGCTGTGGACGATATAAATACAGGCGCCAAACGGGAGAGGTTTCCTCATGAAGTATCTGAATGAGCTTACCACTCCTAAGCCACGGCAAAACTAGAAATCCAGGCATGTGTCCGAATCCAACTCCAGCGAGAATAGCTTGAAATTCAGCTTCTAGATCATCTGTAATAAAACGAGGCTTTGATGGCGTGAAGCTTCGACTTTCGGTGAATGTCCATGGCCAGTAGCGCCCTGTTTTATGATCGAATAGTGCTGTTAGAGGGTATTTATCAAGGTCAATAATTTTTTTAGGCATTCCGACCTTATCAATTAACTCTGGCGTACCCACAGAATAAAAGTTCACTTTAGCCAATTCCCTTGCCACATATCGATTGTCCGGCAAAAATCCAAATCTGATCCCGATATCTATCCGCTCATCGATCACATCCGAGTGTGAATCTGTGAGCACACAATCCACGACAATATCTGGATAACGTGTGGCAAATTCTGCTAGTGCAGGTACTACCAATTTACGCCCTAACACAGACGACACAGTAAGACGGACAGTCCCACGCATTTCATCTCGTTTTTCCTTGGTGTCTTTTACAAACAAAGCATCGATCGATCCCACCGCAAAACGTGCTTGCTTTGCCAGACGCTCACCATCAGCGGTAATTTTAATTTGTCGAGTACTCCTGTAGAACAGAATCTCTCCGCGCTGCTCTTCTAGCTCTTTTATTGCCCGTGTCACTACCTGCGGGGAAATACCCAGCTGAGTTGCTGCCTCTTTAAAATTTCGAGACTCTGCTGCGACACAAAAGATACGCATCATTTCCAATTTGTTCTGCATGTCCAATCCTGTGTTATGGTAATTATTCCGTAAATAGGAATTCTGAAAGATAATATTATTCATTTATTATACCTAACAAGGCTGTAATACTTAATCCATCAAATATGATTGACAGATAGGTTGAAGGTTACTTGTATGAATAATATAGAAAATAAAGTTATTGTTATCACTGGTGCAAGTAGTGGTTTAGGTGAAGCTACTGCTCGCTTACTTGCTAAAAAAGGTGCAAAGGTTGTACTTGGTGCTAGACGTACTGAAAAATTACAGGCTATTGTTCACGACATTCGTGCTGAAGGTGGTCAAGCTGAATTTATTGGTATGGATATAACCAAACCACATGAAGTACAAGCACTTATTGAAAAGGCATTAAGCGTATTTGGTCAAATCGATGTATTGGTAAACAATGCTGGATTAATGTCTATTGCACCATTAAGTGAGCTAAAAGTTGATGAATGGGATCGTATGATCGACATTAATATCAAAGGTGTTCTTTATGGTATAGCAGCTACCCTACCTGTTTTCCAAAAACAAAACTTTGGACACTTTATTAATCTCGCATCTGTTGCAGGGATAAAAGTATTTAGTCCAGGAGGTACTGTTTATAGCGGTACTAAGTTTGCTGTAAGAGCCATCTCTGAAGGACTTCGTCATGAAGTTGGGGGAACAATTAGAACGACTACTATTGAGCCTGGTGCAATTGAGTCAGAACTAAAATTCGGTTCTTCTCATAAAGAAAGTTCAGAGTTTGTTACTGATTTCTACAAACAAGCCATACCAGCTGACTCAGTCGCTCGAGCAATTGCTTATGCAATTGAACAGCCTGCGGATGTAGATATTAATGAAATTGTTTTACGCCCAACGAGCCAAGAGTTTTAATTATTGAATAACAAAAAATGGGAGCACCTCGCTCCCATTTTTACTATATTTTTAAAGTTAAGGACAAATCTATGAAAGCCGTATCGTATGTTATCAATAACCATGATGATTTTAAAAATTCATTGGTAGATATTGAAAAAGCGAAGCCTACGCTTAAGGAGCGTGATGTACTGGTAAAAGTTCAGGCAATCTCTGTGAATCCAGTTGATACCAAAGTGAGAAAAAATTCGTCTGAAGCAAATAATCGTATTTTAGGTTGGGATGCCGTTGGGGAAATTATTGAAGTTGGCTCAAAAGTTACCTCGTTTAAAGTAGGAGATTCTGTTTGGTATGCTGGCGATTTAACCCGAGATGGTAGTAATGCTGAGTTTCAAGCAGTCGATGAACGAATTATCAGTCTTAAACCAATTACAGTATCTAATGCAGAAGCAGCAGCATTGCCATTAACTGCAATAACGGCATGGGAAATGCTGTTTGATCGGTTTCAAATTTCAGAAACAGAAGTTGGCAGTATTTTAATTATTGGTGGTGCAGGTGGTGTAGGATCAATCGCTATCCAACTCCTAAAAGCAAAAACAAATCTGACCGTTATAGCAACAGCTTCACGTGAAGAAACGAAATCTTGGGTGGAATCACTTGGTGCCGACCATGTCATTGATCATAGCAAAGATTTAAATGCACAAATCGAGACACTAGGCATTGCAAAACCAAAATACGTATTCTCTACAAATCATACAGAAACATATATCAAGCAAATAGTTTCTCTGATTGTACCACAAGGCAAGCTTGGATTGATCGATGATCCACAAACATTTGATATTATGCCGTTTAAGACTAAATCTATTTCTATCCATTGGGAGTTGATGTTTACTCGTTCAATGTATGAAACCGATGATATTGAAAAGCAAGGTGAACTGTTGCAACAGGTTGCCCAATTAGTTGACCAGCAAAAAATTAGAAGTACGCTCAACCAAAATCTAGGCAATATTAACGCTGCAAACTTGGAGAAGGCGCATAAGTTGCTTGAATCAGGTAAATCAAAAGGCAAAATTGTACTAGAAAACTTCTAAAACAAATTAAAGGTGAAATAATGACTATTTCAGTAATTGCGAACTTTAAGGCAAAATCAGATCAAAAAGAAACGTTAGAAGCGCTTTTAAAAAGTGTAATAGAGCCTACGCTTCAAGAAGAAGGATGCTTGAAATATGAGCTTTATATTAGCGAAAATGACTCAAGTAGATATTTCTTCTTAGAAGAATGGCGTAGCAGGGAGGATTTAGATATCCATATAGCGTCTGATTATATTCAAAGTTTATTTGGTAATATCCAATCGCTAATTGAATCAAGTGATATTGTAGAAATCAAAAAAATATAGCTGTATTCGGACGTTATGATGAAGTATTCTTCAAATTAACATAGGGACTTAGAAAGCTAACAAAAAATGGGAGCTATAAGCTCCTATTTTTTAATATTTTTTAATTTTTTAGTAGTAACCTAGGCTTCAACAAATTATGCCCCTGAGGGGAGCCACCAATACCCTGCATTTTGACAATAATGTCATCGTTTAGAGGCAGCAAATTTACGAGCATCAGTCGGTACGACCGGTGATTCATACGATAATGCTTTGGCTGAAACGGTGAATGGCTTATACAAAACAGAGGTTATTGAATATTTAAAAGCAGATTGGTAAGGTTTAACAGATGTACAACTTGCGACACTAAACTGGGTAATCGAGAATAAGCGAATTCCTATTCCTGAACACGTAGAGCCTGAACCGGAAAAAAGAGGCTTTTGGAGCCGATTCTTTAAGCCGTATGGCTGATTTGATTGTTCACTTGGGCTTATTAAAGCCGTGAAACATTGCTCACTTACTAAGCGTGAAACATGGAAAAACATAAAAAAAGCCCACCTTGGGGAAGATGGGCTATAAACTAGGAACTACAGGATTGATTTATAAGCGGAATCATAACGCATTTCGTATAAGGTGTATTATGTATTTTAGATGTGTGATTCATAGACATCATTTCAATATAATTGGTGTCTATGAACAGAGAAATTCAACAAAGACTCGTATGGGTTAAATTATTTGAAGAGACCAATGATGCTGGCCTAGTCTGTCGGA
>NZ_JAFCUI010000015.1:0-38744 GCF_049896445.1 Acinetobacter sp. TWP2-2-3 | reverse complement strand
TACATTTGCATTGATACGTTGTTTTAGTGAAATAATTTTTTTTTGTTGATCACTTCGAAGTAAGAGAGCTTCTGCTAATTTCATTTTTCACCTATTAACCAATTAGAATTAAGTTTTAAGCAGCTAAGTAATTTTACAAATACTATATCCTCATTCTTTAAAGATCAAAAAAATTGATTTTTTACAATTTTCAGAGGTAGAAGTCTTATATTTTGTCATTAGTCGAAGCTCAGAATTAAGCTAAAGGCCTTTTTTTCAGATGCAGAATCCTTTATCTGATCCTAGACAGTATTATGGACATTCGATCCCTCTAAATTCTTACAATATTTTTGTTCAAAGGCTTCAGGACTTAACCAGCCATTTGCAGAATGTATTCTGATTCGATTGTAATAAATCTCGATATAGTCGAACAGGACAGCATTCGCTTCTTTTCGAGTGGCAAACACACTGCCATGGATTACATGACCTTTCAATGTATGAAAGAAGCTTTCAGTCACTGCATTGTCCCAACATGAGCAGTGTACTGCGCAAGACTGCCTGACATACTTTGAATAAAGTTATTCGTCAATAATAGCGCTCTAAAAGCACGACTACAGTACTGACTGCCTTGGTCAGAATGAACCATAACTCCTGTTGAATAAGCTTTTCATGCGCCAAGGTTGGTCCGAAACCATGCAGTTGATCAGAAACAATATTGAGGCACTTGAGTCTGAGTTCTTCAGAAAGCCTGGAATTGCTGGTTTGGCCACGACCCGTATGGGCTAATACAGCTGGACCTTGAACTTTGTATTTCTGCAGTAAGCGTCTGACCTGACATTCTGAAATATGAAGTAGAAGTAGCTGAGCAGCCTGGGATTGAGTTATGCGTTGATCGCAGATTTCCTGCAAGACCGACAATCGTTTAAGTTCTTTATCCGACATAGACACCAACATATCAAACCGTCCGCTAAGGAAATTGCAAAAGTGCACATTCTAAAAGCGGACATTTCTATTTTGGGCTTACAACACTGATTTCGTATAATATTGATTATGTTAAATGAATTATACCTGATAATAACTTCATATCTTCTTTTATTAAACGAAAATTCAATAACTTAAATAATTTCAATTTCATTTGTAAAATATAATATGTTGACCTCAAGAATACTTCATAAACTTTACTATGTTTGCTTTAAAAACAATTCATTTGGAAAAGAAAGTTTCAAACGAAAATCAAATTATTCTTTTGTTTGATCTGGATTCATCATGTCCATGTTTGTACCCAGTAATCCCTCCTAAAAACAATAGGACCTAAAAGTAGAATTTTCTCTTAAAGTATAGGCAGGAGATTCTGCATGAAAACATCTAAATTTACTGACAGTCAGATCATGTCCATTTTGAAACAGGCGGAGTCTGGCACACCTGTAGCCGCCCTTTGTCGTGAACACGGTATGAGTAATGCGACCTTCTATAAATGGCGTGCCAAATATGGCGGTATGGATACATCATTAATGGCAAAACTCAAAGAACTGGAAGCAGAAAATACCAGACTTAAAAAGATGTATGCTGAAGAACGCTTAAAGGCAGAGATCATTCAGGAAGCGATGGCAATGAGCAGCACTGCTGCGCAAGGGTGAGGCCATCTTGCCGACGTAAGATGGCACAACAGGCAGTTGCCCACTATGCGATTAGCATTCGTTTGGCTTGCCGAGGATTTAGTATCAGTGAAACCTGCTACCGTTATCAATCCAAGTTAAACGATGACAATACATTAATTGCAGAACAGCTCATTGAGCTCACTGAAGAAAATACAGATTGGGGTTTTGGTCTGTGTTTCTCTTATCTACGTCATGTTGAAAACCATGTTTGGAATCATAAGCGTGTTTATCGCATTTACTGTGAGTTAGCACTGAATCTGCGCATTAAACCGAGAAGAAGACTAAAACGGCATGCACCAGAACCACTGAAAGAGCCGATCCGGGCAAATCAGGTCTGGTCACTGGATTTTATGCATGACCAGCTGATCGATAGTCGTAAGTTCCGATTGTTGAATGTGATTGATGATTACCGTCGAGAAGGTTTGACTATTGAAGCAGGATTCTCATTACCCACGATCAGGGTTATTCACACATTGAATCAGTTATTGGAATGGCGAGAAAAACTGTTAGTTATTCGGTGTGACAATGGCCCGGAGTTTATCAGTCACGAATTTGTACGCTGGGCAACTGAACAAGGTATTCGTATTGAATATATTCAACCAGGTAAACCACAGCAAAATGCGTATATTGAACGCTATAATCGGACTATACGTTATAGTTGGCTGAGCAAACATTTATTTGATACTTTGGATGAAGTACAAGATTATGCAACAAACTGGCTGTGGCATTACAACCATGAAAGACCACACCAAGCAAACAAAGGAAGGCCACCTCTAATGGCTGCTTAACCTCTACTTTTAACTTCGGTTATTAATGGGAGGATTACCGTTTGTGCAACAAAGCCCTTAGTTGAAAAAAACTTTTAGATTTCATGCTCACACACCACCTAAAACAAAAAATATCTGATTGATTTTACAGGCTTTTAATTTAAGGTTTTATTCTACCCACTCGCAATATCAACGTTTAGTATCACGACTCACTAACTCATTAACTAAATATGGAGCAGTACGGCTATCTTGATTTTCTGTTATTTGTTTTGGTGTTCCTGCCACAACAATATTCCCACCAGCATTTCCAGCACCTGGTCCCACATCAATCACCCAATCTGCTTGTGCAACGGCACGCATATCATGCTCAATCATAACCACGGTATTACCCGCATCGACTAATCGCTGCAATTGAACTAACAATCGATCTACATCTGATGGATGCAAACCTGTAGTTGGCTCATCAAGTATATACAGTGTATTTCCACGCTGATTGCGTTGCAGCTCGGTCGCCAATTTAATACGTTGCGCTTCTCCACCAGATAGTTCAGTCGCTGGTTGCCCTAAACGTAAATAACCAAGGCCAATTTCCTTTAATAATTGTAGTGAACGAGCAATCGAGACCTCTCCATCAAAAAAATCACGTGCTTCATTGACGGTCATTCCTAATACTTCAGCAATATTACGTCCATTCCAGCGAATTTTCAGAGTGTCATCATTATATCGAGCACCATGACATGTCGGACAAGGGGCATATACACTTGGCATAAACAATAACTCTACACTGACAAAGCCTTCACCTTCACAAGTTTCACATCGCCCTTTAGCCACATTAAACGAAAAACGTCCAGCATCATAATGAGCTTGGCGAGCTTCAGGAGTCCCAGCAAATAACTTTCTAACATGATCAAATAAACCCGTATAAGTTGCCAGATTAGAACGTGGAGTACGGCCAATTGGTTTTTGATCAACCTGTACCAGACGCTGTATAGCCTCCACATCACCAGCCAGAGAACCCTGTGTAACCTCGTTAACCAACATTCCTTCATTTAAAGGATTATTTTCATTATTGTTTTCAGTTTCAGACTCATTGCCTAAATATGAAAGTACTAACTCGGGTAAAGCTTGAGAAACGAGACTAGATTTACCTGAACCTGAAATACCTGTAACTGCTGTAAGTACACCAAGAGGTATACGAGCATCAATATTATGCAGGTTATGTCGGTAAATATTGTTAAGTTCAAGCCAACCAGAGGGTGTACGTCCATAACTTTGAGTAACTGGGATTTTATTAAATAAATAACTTGCAGTACGTGAAGCTGAAATCTCACTTAAACCCTGAGGTACTCCACTATATAAAATATTACCACCTTGCTCTCCTGCATCTGGTCCAACATCCACTAACCATTGAGCACGACGCATGAGCTCTAAATCATGCTCTACAACAAATACGGAGTTTCCAGCGTCTCTTAATTTATCGAGAGAATCATATAATGACTGACTATCTGAAGGATGTAATCCAGCAGACGGTTCATCCAGTACATAAACTACACCAAATAGCATAGAACTTAATTGTGTTGCTAAACGCAAACGTTGTAACTCTCCCGCTGAAAGAGTCGGTGTGGCTCTATCTAATGTTAGATAACCAAGACCTAACTGGCGTAATTGATTTAAACGCCCCACCACACCATTTGCTAAACGCTGGGCAGCAATTTTCTTTTCATCTGAAAGTGCTGACGTACGTCTTACATCTGGAGATACAGAATGCACTGCTCTACCTGTTGTTGCTCGTTCAGATCTATCAAGTTGGGTTACTTTATTATTAGTCTTTTCTCCAGCATCATGAGCGTCGAAATTGCCAAGAACAATGGGCTCAAGCAGGCAAGTTAACTTATCCAAAGAAAGTTGCATAAACTCACCAATATCTACTCCAGCAAAGGTAATAGATAAGGCTTCTGGTTTAAGGCGTTTACCATGACAGGAAGGGCATATTTTTCCTTCCATAAAACGTGAAACACGTTTTTTCATCAACGTACTTTGGGTATTAGCAAAAGTATGAAGGACATAGCGACGAGCACCAGTGAAAGTGCCCATATAGCTGGGTTCTAGTTTACGTTTAAGTGCAGATTGAGTCTCAGCGGGGCTTAAACCAGCATAGACAGGAACTGTTGGGGTTTCTTCAGTAAATAAAATCCAGTCTCTATCCGATTGCGGTAAATCTTTCCATGGTCGATCAACATCATACCCTAGGGTTACTAGGATATCGCGTAAGTTTTGCCCGTGCCAAGCAGGTGGCCATGATGCGATAGCTCTCTCACGAATACTGAGTGTTGGGTCAGGAACCATTGTCGATTCTGTAACTTCATAAATGTGACCTAAACCATGACAGGTAGGACAAGCACCTTGAGGAGTGTTCGGTGAAAAGTCCTCGGCATATAACATTGGCTGATCGGCAGGATATGCACCAGCACGCGAATAAATCATTCGCACGAGACTTGATAAAGTTGTTACACTTCCAACAGAAGAACGGGTATTACTTGCACCACGTTGTTGTTGCAATGCTACTGCTGGTGGTAGACCATCAATAGCATCAACATCTGGTACTCCGGCCTGATCTATTAAGCGTCTTGCATAAGGTGCAACAGATTCGAAATATCTTCTTTGTGCTTCAGCAAAAATAGTTCCAAAAGCAAGTGATGATTTTCCTGAACCCGATACACCTGAGAAAACAACAAGTGCATTTCTTGGGATAGAAACATCTACATCCTTAAGGTTATGCTCACGTGCACCTCGAACTTCAATACAATTATTAGATAAAGTAATGTTATTGTGTTCACCAAAAGAATGTATTTTCATGTTTCTACGAGCCTGTAAATTATTTTGTGTAAGTCCCATTTTTTATAAATGATCTTTTAATCGATCATCGAACTGAATCGTAAAACAATTCATTGCTAAACTAATACATTTAAATATGGCTGTCATTTGGTTTAAATCTTCAGGAGTTTTTAAACCTTTAGCTAATTCAGCTGCCATACTTTTGATTGTAGCTTCATCCATGTGAAGTACCTTTTTTTATTATCCTCAGTAGGATAAATGAAAATTAAGTACTTACACAAAATTTAGAACAGTCCCACAACTCATTTTGTTGAACTATATCTGTACAACAACTCTACCTCGAATTTTTCCATCTAAAATTTCATTTGAAATATTTAAAGCATCTGTTAACTGAATTTCAGTCGTAACTTTTTCTAATTTTGTTTGATCCAATTCTGTAGCTAAACGTTCCCATGCTTCTTTTCTTAATTCGATTGGTGCCATCACGCTATCAATTCCATATAAGGTAATCCCTCTTAGAATAAATGGAGCAACTGTTGCTGGAAAATCCATTCCGCCTGCCAAACCACACGCAGCAACTGCACCACGATATTTTGTACTAGCACATGCATTCGCTAAAGTATGGCTACCAACAGTATCAATCACGCCAGCCCAAACTTCTTTGTTTAATGGCTTTCCTGGGGAAGATAATTCAATACGATCAATAATTTCACTCGCACCTAGATAGGTTAAATATTCTGACTCTTGAGGTCGACCAGTTGAAGCTGTAATCTCATAACCAAGATGATTCAAAATAATAATGGCAATACTACCTACTCCACCATTTGCACCTGTCACTAAAATTTTTCCATCATTTGGTTTAATACCATGTTTTTGTAAAGCCATGACACACAACATTGCGGTATAACCTGCTGTACCAATAACCATCGTATCTTTAAAAGAAAAAACTGAAGGTTTTTGTATGAGCCAATCACCTGAAACAATGACTTGCTCGGCTAGTCCTCCAGAATACTTTTCACCCACTCCCCAACCATTCAGTAGAACTTCATCTTCTTCTTTCCATGCTGGATGTTTTGATTCAATCACAACGCCTGAAAAATCAATACCTGGTGTTAACGGAAAACTACGAATCACAGGTGAACGCCCAGTAATGGCTAAAGCATCTTTATAATTGAGTGTTGAATATTTGACTTCGACTCTAACCTCTCCTTCTTGTAAAGGCTTTGATGCAGTCTCAGTAATTTGTGATGTGTAACCTGCTTCATCTTTAGTAATTACAATACCTTTGTACATAGAACTTCCTCTCCATTTAATTAGACTGCTTGTCTAGAATTAATTAAAAAATAAATACAGACGTCTGCATTTATTTTTTAATTAACTTTTTACGTGATTTGTTGTTTTACAGCTAAAGTAAACAAGCGATAAAATGCATCTAAGGGACTTGTTGATTTGACCAAACGTGCTCTTAGAACTGCACCTTCCCACCCAATCCAAAACTGATAAGCAGCTTCATCGCAATCAGCTAGGCTATATTGTGAATTTGACTGATGTAGGCAATCAGAAACTAATTTCTCCCATACCTTAAAGATATTTTCGATTCGGGCAATGATTTCTTGTGGTAAATACGACACTTCTTGTCCTAAGTTACCTAAAATACAACCTCGTTTAAAATCATATTTTTGCATTTTTTCACCCGCATCTTTTACAAAATTTTGCAGCTTTTCTAGTGGGGAAAGATCAGTTTGACTTAAAAACTTATTCAATCGCTTCACAAAATAAAGTTCATAAGCATCTAAGACTTCTAAAATAAAAGCCTCTTTATTTACAAAATAATGGTAGAAAGACCCTTTAGGAACTTGGACTGATTTCATGAGATCGTCCAAGCTCATAGCATTCATTCCACGTTCGGTCAGTAACTCGATACCTCGGTGGATTAAAACTTCTTTAGTGTCTGCATAGTTACAGCCGTGTTTGGTTGGTCGACCACGTGGTCTTTTGGGTGAGGAAGAATAATTCATATAATAAAAATAGACTATGTGACTAGAAATAACAACAATAAGATTATTTGATTGAAAATTTTATCTAAACGTCATCTAGTTCTCTTTTTTCACAGTACTTAGTCATTCATATAAATGCTCTTAAAAATCCTATAAGTTTATGAACTAATTTTTTATAAATTTCTATTATTTTTCTTCAAAATATTGAAATTAATAAATATATTGTAAAAATAATTTATAAACTAGATTTTAGGTAAACATAAGTTAAATAGAAAATTTTTAGTTAAATAAGGCTCTGTTGCACAAACTTACCACTGGAGGCTTCTTAGCTATCAAAAAAGTCGCGATAGTCTCCATCTACTCATTGACCCTACTGGCTTGAGGTTTTTAGGAGAAGGTGAATGAAAACGTAAAAAACATCAGTCTGAATATCGATGACAATAGCGTAAACTTCACATAGGTATAATAGATGCTGAAACACTGCAAAAACTTGCAGCTCAGCTCACAACCAATAATGTCAGTGACTCACAGGTGTTTGGTGATGGATTGGATAGCATAAAAAAATAATTAATATATTTCAATATATTAAACCCCAATCTCAACTTTTTAAGTGATTGAAATAAAAAGGACATAACCCTATTTTAGTTTCCACCAAGAAATTAAAGCAAAGTTATGTCCATTGAAGAATTTATCATTTTTATCTATGTAATCATAGAACAGCTTTATCCCATTGTTGTTATTCAGCCTCTGAGAACTCGTGGTTTTCCGCCTGCTGTTACTGATGTAGAAATTAGCCAAGAAATCCGAGAACGAGACAAAGAACGTTTTGAAACCGAAGTTGCAGCAGATGATGTCTATGCGGGTATCGGCTTGCAATACACAGGACCGCGTCCGACTGCACCTTTAATTACACCAAAGCACACAGGGCAAATTCTGAATGAAGATGACACTCATCAATAATTTCACGTATTAAGCCCAAATAAAAAGAGGTCTCTGTAGATCTCTTTTTCGGTAAGCATCCGCTGAACCCCACTTTTCTTATTTTCTCAATATACCAATAGTGCCCATTATTTATTAAATGGACATTATGTTTATGGCCTTAGACACTTTTATAGACACTGAACAAACGACAGAAAGAGCCCGCAGAATCTTCGCAACTGATTTTAAACAGCACTTGGTCGAGCTTTGCCTGCAGCCAAATACATCAGTGGCTAAGGTCACAATGCAACATCAGATCAATGCCAATCTATTACATAAATGGATTCGTCAGTCCAGATCAATGGTTCCATCATTCACAACCCCTTCCATTCCACAGACCGACTTTCTTCCCGTCATTCTTCACCCGACACCAGAGTCAAACAAGAAGCACCGCCGCCACCTGAACCGGAAAAGAATGCTGTCGCTCATATCAGAATTCCACTGCATCAGAAACAATGCTCCGCAAGAGATCAGGTGATCGAAATAGAATGGCCAGTGGAATCGGCCAAGGAGTTGCTGCTTTTACTTCAGGGCTTGATCAAATGATCCGCATTGATGAAATCTGGCTTTCTACCCAACCTCTGGATATGCGAGCAGGTATGGATACTGTCATGGCTCAGGTGCTGAGAGCCTCTGGCTATATCAAACCGCATTGTGCTTATCTGTTCTGTAATAAGCGTGGCCGTCGCATGAAAGTGCTGGTGCATGATGGGCTGGGCATCTGGCTATGTGCCCGACGGCTGGAACAGGGAAAATTCCACTGGGCTAAAGTTCACCAAGATGAAACCGTGACCCTCAGCCCGGAGCAGTTACAAGCACTGATCCACGGTTTAACTTGGCAAAGAATCGGTCTGCAGCAAGTGGTAACAATGCTCTAAATCGAACTCATCCATTCTGCTATTCTCCAAACATGATCTCAACCATACTGCAGTCATGAAAATGCTGCCTGATTTAAACCAACTGACCCATGAACACCTGCTGGAATTTATCCGACAGTTGGCGCTGCAGCATCAGTCTTTAGCATAATCAAAACAACAACTGGAACAATCAAATCAGCAATTAGATTCTAAAGTTAAATCTCTCTCTAATCTCAATCAAAAATACGAGCATGAACTTTTGCAGTTTAAACGGCATAAGTTCGCCCAGAAGAATGAATACTTAACGGCCAAACAAATCCACCTCTGGGATGAAGCGGTTGAAGAAGATATTGCCGCGGTTGATCTGGAACTGGAACGGCTGAATGCAGCTAAAACCGATGCAGCGACACAGAAAGCCCCAGCCAACAAACCTAAACGTCGACCGCTACCTGATCATCTACTCACTCTGCGTATTGAGCACGAACCTGCCTCAACGCAATGCAGCTGTGACAGCTTGTACTGCAGCAACAGGTGCTGCATGCCAATGAAACACCGGTCACCATCATGCAGATGGGTGAGAATGAGAAAAAACCGAAGAAAGGTTATGTCTGGGCCTATGCCACCACACAGTACAATCTACTTCAGGCGGTGATCTATGACTTTCAGGATAAGCATGCTGAAGAGTTCCTGAAAGACTGGCAAGGCCATCTGGTCTGTGATGATTATGGTGGTTATAAAGCACGCTTTAAATCAGGCCAGATCATTGAGGTGGGCTGCATGGCCCATGCACATCTTAAATTCCATGAACTGCATGCGACCGGAAAAAGTCAGGTCGCTGAACAAGCATTAGTGATGATTCAGAAACTGTATGCCATAGAAGCAGAACTCAGGAAAAAGACCGATGGTACAGCGCAACACCGTCGCGAATACCGGCAACAACATAGCCAATCGATGATGCAACAACTATATGAATGGCTCAACCAACATTATCTGACGGTGCCGTCGAGTTCTCCAATCGCCAAGGCGATCAATTACACTCTGAAGCGTTGGCCAGCTTTAAGTCGCTATTTGGATGATGGCAATCTACCGATTTGCAACAATTGGGTCGAAAATCAAATGCGTCCCTGGGCATTGGGACGCAAGAACTGGTTGTTTGCTGGCTCGCTACGCAGTGGTCAGCGAGCTGCGAATGTCATGACCCTGATTCAGTCAGCAAAGCTGAATGGGCTAGATCCGTATGCCTATTTAAGTGATGTGCTGAAAAGGTTGCCGACACATAAAGTGACCCAGATTGAAGAATTACTGCCACACCGCTGGAAACCCAACTCAAATTAAAAAATAGCGATGGGGTTCAGCGGACGCTTACGCTGTTTTCAATGTAGTATTCAATAATCGAGATGATCATTGCAAAAACTTTTCATTTCTGATGTCCCAAAATGGGCAATGGAAACTCGCCCCTGCCTATGATGTTACTTTCTGTGAAGGACCAGGGGGATATCATCAAATGGATATCATGGGTGAGGCACTGGATATTCCTCGACAAGCTCTTGTGAAACTTGGTACTCAGGAAGCGGAACTTTGTGTCCAAGAAGTCGATGAAATTATTGGCTCGATTTGTAAGGTTGCAATCCGATTCAGCAATATCGCTCATGACCTATTACCTGGACAAATTCAAGCAGAGACTCTCCAACTGATCCAAAATAGGATTGAGCATAATATTCATTTATTGCACTAAATAGCTTTCACAAAGCCTCTATAGAGGGCTTATTCTAACCGTTGTTTTATCACGGCATAAGCTACACCAGTCACCACACTTCCAATCGCAATCGCCAATAAATATTTTAATGGATAATTCATCGCATTCGGAATGATCAGTACCATTACACCGCCATGAGGGGTGACTAGTTCACATTTAAATAATGCAACCAAAGCCCCAGTTACAGCACCACCTGCGATCGCGCATGGAAGCACTCGAATCGGGTCTTTAGCAGCAAACGGAATAGCCCCTTCCGAAATGAAACATAGGCCCAGAACTACAGCAGCCTTCCCTGCATCTTGCTCAGGTTTGGCAAATTTATGCTTTGCCAGAAAAGTTGCAATTGCCATACCCAATGGCGGTACCATACCCGCAGCCATGGTAATCGCCATCGGTCCGTATGTTTGTGACGTAAGTAAGCCCACCGTAAAGGCATAAGCCGCTTTGTTTATTGGGCCCCCAACATCAATACACATCATACTCCCAAGGATAATCCCCATGATCATGGCATTGGTCGTCCCCATATTGGCAAGGAAGTGTGTGAGTAATTCAAACAATTGTGCAACAGGCTGTCCAACCACATAAATCATGATTAAACCAACAGCTAAACTGGCCAATAGTGGAATAATCAAAATTGGTTTTAATGCTTCTAGGCTACTTGGGAGTTTAAGCTGTTTCGATAAAAATAACGCAATATAACCTGCAATAAAACCTGCAACTAATCCACCGAGAAAGCCTGCCTCTAATTGTGTTGCAAGTAAACCGCCAATCAAACCTGGAGTTAAACCCGGACGATCCGCAATAGAATAAGCAATGTAACCTGCCAGCATAGGTACCATAAGAGTAAATGCTGCAGCACCTATTTGCTTTAAGGATGCGGCAAAGCTTCCTTCAACAGGATTGAGGCCAAACATAAACGAGATGGCAATGATCAAACCGCCCGCCACCACCATTGGCAGCATGAAAGACACCCCTGTTAAAAGATGTTTATAAATTCCAGTTTTTTCTTTGTTTTCATTTTCTGTCTTAGTGGCTGTTTGCTTACCCGTTTCAAGCACTTTGGCTTCAGCAATTGCGTTTGCAAAAGTCTTATCCGTTTGCTTAAGGGCAAATCCTGTACTGCAGCGATATACGCGTTTGCCTACAAAGCGATCTGTATTGACCTCAATATCCGTTGCTAAGATCACCACATCTGCTTTGGCAATACTTTCTGCCGATAAAACATTTTTAGCCCCAACCGATCCTTGGGTTTCAACATCAATCTGATAACCGTGCTTTACTGCACCTTGTTGTAAGGCTTCGGCCGCCATAAACGTATGCGCAACACCAGTTGGACATGCTGTAATGGCGACAAAGCGTGTAACCCCTACATTGGCTGCAATAGTTTCATCTAAAGCATCTGAATGCTCAAGAACTTGTTGCAAAAGCATGATCGCATCGTGTTGCGCGTTATTCAAACCAATGACTTTCACAACCTTGTCACGCAGTTGATCCGCTTCTGCCGACTTCTGTCCTACAAAAACAACCGTATCAATAACATTTGATAAATCGAGATGCTCGACTGATGTCGCCACATGATTGGAAATACCAAGTGCTGTCGCTGCTTTGGACAGTTTTTTGGACAAAATCACTGCATTAATCGGCTGCTCGGGACTATGTGGCACAAATAAAATATGTTTTATCTCTTGCATCGTATTAACTCAATGATTGGACTGAGATTTGCGATTTCAAATCTTCAATAACAGCAAAGTCTGGAAGGGCAAACCCAATTTGGGTCACAGCATTGCTCGCAATTGCGGTTGCTGTTTTCAATGTTTCTTCTGGGGAAGTTGAACTCAACAAGCCATGAATCATACCTGCCAGCAAGGAATCTCCTGCACCCACCGTACTTTGGACGGTGACCTTCGGTGCAGTAGCATGCAGGGTTTGCGTGCGGTGAAGCCAGTTCACCCCGTTTTCACCCATCGAGACCACAATATGTTCGATCTGACTATTTAAACTGGCAAAAAGATGCTGCTGTTCTGCAAACGTTTCTGCTGGCAAATGGTAGGTTTCTGTCAACTCATCTGTATTAGGCTTAATCAACCAAGGATGGGCAGCAATTGCTGCTTTCAACGCAACACCACTGGTATCTACTGCGACTTTTTTACCCGCAGACTGTAACCATAGAATCAGTGTCGAAAGCTCTTCTGCAGAAAACCCTTGTGGCAAACTGCCAGCAATCACAATCACATCAACCTCTAAAATCAGTTGAGATAGGCGTTCACGTAGTTGTTGTTTTGCTGAGGTATCTACAAAAAAGCCCTTGCCATTGATGTCAGTCATCTGACCAGAAGCTTCTGCAACTTTAATGTTTTGTCGTGTTTCACCTGCAACATAAATAAATTGGTTATCAAATTGCTCTTGCTGGATATGATGGTCAAAAATTTGACGGTTTTCTTGCCCTAAAAAGCCACTCACAATCAGTTCATGACCCAAATCCTTAAGGACCTGTGCCACGTTTAAGCCTTTACCGGCTGCATGACTTTGGGCCGTTAACTGACGATTGACCTCGCCAACTTTTAGTTGATCCAATTGCACGGTGAGGTCAATTGCAGGATTCAGAGTAATGCTTAATATCTTAGCCATTCGGTAATTACTCCACCAATGCACGTACGGCAGTTGCACTGTCACAACTTAAGGCTTGCTGTGCGACCTGTTGGCAATTTATATAGTTCAAACCACGAATTTGCGCCTTCACCAATGGAATACTGGTACTCGACATACTCAACTCATCCACGCCTAAGCCTATCAATACAGGCACAGCTTTTGGATCAGCAGCCAATTCACCACAAATGCCCACCCATTTACCATGCTGATGTGCTGCCCGAACCGTTTGATCAATCAATAGCAAAATACTCGGATGTAAGCCATCAGCTTCAGCAGACAACAGTGGATGACCACGGTCAATCGCCAGAGTATATTGAGTCAAGTCATTGGTTCCAATACTAAAAAAATCAACTTCTTGAGCCAGAATTGGAGCCAACAATGCTGCCGCAGGAACCTCAATCATAATACCGACTTGTAAGTTTTCACATGGATGCTGTATGCGAACCTCATCCAAAATTGCTTTTGCTGCTCGCCATTCTTCAACCCGCCCAATCATAGGAAACATAATTCTTAACGGGCGATTATCCGCTGCTTTAAGTAAAGCAACCAATTGCTGACGTAACAACTCTGGCTTACGTAAAGTCAGACGAATACCACGTAAGCCTAAGAATGGATTTTCTTCCTTTTCAATAGGCAAATACGGCAAAGGTTTGTCCCCGCCTACATCAAGTGTACGTACCACCAATGGACGACCCGCCAAAGCATCTAACACCACCCGATAATCGGCTTCCTGTGTAGCCTCATCAGGCGCACTGCTGTGTGACATAAAGACCAATTCTGTGCGTAGCAAACCAATTGCTTCTGCCCCATCGGCCACAGCCTGTATCGTAGCGCCCACTTTACCAATATTGGCTGCGATTTCAACTTGATGTTGATCCAGTGTGATGGCGGGTTCTAAACAATGCTGTTCCGCTTGTTCTCGCAACTCACGCTGGCGTTGGCGCTCTGCAATGGCATAATCAATCTGACTTTGCTCGGGTGAGACCACATACTCACCAGTATCCCCATTAATTAGCACGGTGGCATGGTTCTCAATATTTAAAACAGCTACACCCGCACCTACGACTGCTGGAATAGCCAGAGCACGTGCCACAATAGCACTATGGGCACTCGCTCCACCAACCGCGGTCAAAATGCCTGCAACACGATCTTTATTCATACGCGCTACATCACTCGGGCCAACATCATGCATAATTAAGATATAAGGTTGCTCGGGTTCTGTGACATCGGCCACACCGCACAAAACAGCCAAAACTCGCTCACCAATATCCCTTAAATCAGCCGCACGCTCTGCCAGTAAACGATCGCTAAGTGCAGCCTGTGCGGTAGCAGCCACTTCAATATGATCATGCCAAGCTGCTGCAGCAGACAACCCCTGTTTTAAACCGCGTTGTACACTTTGGAGGAGGTCTGGATCATCCAGCATTTCCAAATGTGCCATGAAGATCTGCTTAATGGCAGTAGATTCAGTATGTGCAATGAATTGACGTAAGCTATTTTTCACCTGATGAAGCGCAATTTCAAGCTTTTCATTCTCAGCTTTAAAACTCTGTCCGCGACGTTCATAACTAAATTCATGTGGCTTCACCACATGTGCAGGACCAAAAGCAAGGCCAGTTGATGCCGCAATACCGCAGCTACCCGTATCGCCATGTGATTCAAAAGGCATTAATTCCAAAGTATTTACGACTGGGTCACTACTGCTGTGCTGATGAGATACAAGATCAACAGCTTCAACCTCTTCTCCTAAGCCCTGTTGAACTGCATCAATAATCTGTTCTAAGCCTGCTACAGCATCAGTATCAGGTTGTGCAATAAAAGTCAGAGTTTGACCACGACGACATCCCATGGCTAATAATTTGGTTAAACTTTTTGCCGAAACGTAAGCCCCCTCATCTACAGCAACGAGAATATCCCCTGCAAATTTCTTAGTCATATTGACCAAGTGTGTCGCGGGACGCGCATGTAGACCATGAGCATTAGCTAAGACAATACGACGAGATGGCCAATCAGGAATCAGTTCAGCACCAATTAACTGCGCCAACTGGTGACTATCTTGCTCTTGGTTGAGAGTATGAACTTGTTCAGTATCAAACAAAATATCCATTAACCGTTGAAACCGTTGCATATCCAGTTGCTCATTACTGGCAATACACACCAAAGTCTTGAGCATTTCCTGCTGATGGCTTAAAACCTGTTCCGCTTTTACCAAACTTACAGCTGGGCTCAAAACATGCTGGTTAGAAGTGATCGACCACACTCCCTCCCCTAAATGAATCATGCTGTTTAGGTTTAAACCCGACAGAAAACCACACTCCACCATTTTTTGCTGTTTCAGCAACTGTGTTGCCTGCCAAATCAAATCTTCTACATCAAGTGCGGGAACTTGAGTGGCGATTAAATTTTCATGCAATGCCAAAGATGCGGGTTGGGCTTGTAATAATGCAATAATTTGCTCTGCGGATTGAGCCTGTTTCACTTGATCAGCGACATCATTAATTAAAGCCCGCGTCAAAATTTGTAAGACTTGCAAATGCTCATCTGATTTCGCAGCAATCACTACTGCTAAATAAATTTTATTTTCACCGTCCCAAACAACTCCTTCAGGAAAGTGCGCCAGACGAATCCCAGTTTTTAAAATAGATTGGCGAGACTGAGGCGTCCCATGCGGAATGGCAATTCCTTGTCCTAAATACGTTGCACTTTGTTGTTCACGCCCGGTCAACCCATGAATATAATCAGGTGTAACCAATTGGTCTTCGACCAAGATATCGACTAGACATTGCAACGCTTGTGCTTTATCAGTGGCGTGTTGTTTCATTCGAATATGTTGTATATCTAGCGCGAGCATAAAGCGTCCTTGCAAAATAGCATAGTGAAAAGCTATGCCTTTTTACTGGAGAAAAAATAAAAGTCGAATTCTACTCAGGATTTACACAAAAATCTGTATATTTTGATTTTATCTTGATAATCATTATTACGACGCAATTAAGAAACGACGAGATTCTCCAAAGCCCAGTGTTGCGATAGTTGGGTTTAGTTCTAATTGAACCGCTCTATCTCTGATTTCAGGGGTATATTTAGGTTTTTCATCGGATCACTACGCTTCGCTACGTCTTGCGAAGCAATGCGTCTCATCTCAGAAAGTTTGGTCTCCGACAAACCCGGTACGGTTCAGTTTAAGTCGTAAAATTGAAGTTAGATGTTTTTGCATAGATCCAAGTGTTAAATCATCATTGCGATTCTTGCGTACCACACCCTAGGCACGTGAAAAAGTAGAAAGCTTATATTTGTACGTGTTACGTCAAAAAGCAAAACAGAAACCGTAGCCCCAGGCAACACCCCTCTCATCATAAAATTATACCAGTCAGTAAAATAACTTTAGGTTAAGCATATGTATGCTGGTTATTATTGTTGATTATCACAATAAATTAGTGACCAAAAATCAAAGTATCCTACCCTACCTTAAATTACACCACATAAAATAAAAACTCTATATAACTGTTATATATAGAGTTTATTTAAATACCAATTATAGTATTTAGTGTATTTTATGTCGGTGACTCTTACCAAGGTTGGTTTTTTTCAAAAGGAAGCTTTGTTTACCCAAATTATTTAGATAAGAATCTCTTTTTCCAAAGGAAAGTTGGCAAAGCCTTACTAATGTGAGTAATTAAATCGCTTACTCTTTCTCTAGCTTGACCAGGCAATCCGATGTAATATCTGCAATGGTTCTTGCACCAGTCAATGTCATTGCCACACGCATTTCTTTCTCAATCAAATCTAGTAAATTACTTACCCCAGAACCGCCGGCAGCACCAAGTGCGTATACAAATGCACGACCAAGCATACAAATATCTGCACCCATAGCCAACATACGTACCACATCAAGACCGTTACGAATCCCTGAATCTGCTAAAATTTTGATGTCACCTTTGACCGCACTTGCAATTGAAGGAAGCGCACGAGCAGAAGACAAAACACCATCAAGCTGACGACCACCGTGATTGGAAACCACAATTCCATCTGCTCCGAAACGTACTGCATCCTTGGCATCCTCAGGATCTAAAATCCCCTTAATAACCATGGGACCCTCCCAATAATCACGAATCCACTCAAGATCTTTCCAAGAAATTGAAGGGTCAAAGTTATTTCCCAGCCAACCGATATAATCTTCCAGACCTGTCGGCTTACCTAAATATTTCGAAATGTTACCCAAATCATGCGGACGACCCAATAAACCGACATTCCAAGCCCAGTGTGGGTGCATACACGATTGCATATAACGACGTATTGCAGCATTTTTACCACTCATTCCTGAATGTGCATCACGATAACGCGCACCTGGAACAGGCATATCGACTGTGAATACTAAGGTAGAACAGCCTGCGGCTTTAGCACGTTCCAAGGCATTTTTCATAAAACCACGGTCACGTAGTACATACAGTTGAAACCACATCGGACGTTGAATCGCAGGTGCCACTTCTTCAATTGGACAAACTGAAACTGTTGATAAGGTAAATGGAATGCCCTTTTTATCTGCGGCAACCGCGGCTTGAACTTCACCACGACGCGCATACATACCCGTTAGACCTACAGGTGACAATGCCACTGGCAACGCCAAACTCTCACCAAACAATTGCGTTTCTAAGCTCAGCTCAGACATGTCATTTAACACACGTTGACGTAAAGCGATTTTTGATAAATCGTCTACATTACGCTTTAAAGTATATTCCGCATAGGCACCACCATCGATGTATTCAAATAAAAATGGCGGTAAACGACGTTTCGCAGCTTCACGATAGTCATTTGCAGAAGAAATAATCATAACTTATGTCCTATTTAATCGACTCGAACGTTGACGACGAGCTTCTTCTTCATCGATCATACGTACGCGTTGAACAACAAATTCAATATGCCCACAAGCTGCCTTACGTGCAGTCTCTGAGTCTTGACGTTCAATTGCGTCCATCACCTCAAAATGCTGGTCATGCAATTGTTCAAAATGTTGTGGTGTGGTGTAAACTTTACGTCGCCCTAACATCACGTTGTCTTGCAATAAATCAAACAAACTACGCATCATTTGGATCAGCACTAGATTGTGGGATGCTTCTGCAATCGCCAGATGAAAATTCGCATCCGCTATTGCTGCGTGGGCATCATCACCTAAAGCCTGAAAATGGCTAATCTGCTCAAAACATTGACGAATATTGATCAAATCACTGGGTGTGGCACGTTGTGCGGCATACCATGCTGTACCACCTTCAAGCACCATACGAGCTTCTTGTACATCAAAACGATATTCAGGATCCTGATCCATCAAACCGGATAATGGCTCAACGATTTGATACTGTGACCAATGTGCAGGCAACTGCTTTAAATAGGTGCCTGCACCCGCTTTGCTCTGAATAATCCCTGCGGTAATCAGTTGTTGAATCGCCTCACGTAAAGAGCTACGAGACACACCTAACTGTTCACAGAGTTGGCGTTCAGCAGGCAATCGCTCTCCGACTTGCACATTATTTTTTTCAATCAATAGACGTAAACGCTGTACCACTTTGTCGGAGACTTTCATTTTTTTCCTTGACCCGTTTACGGAATCATCCACGGGAAAACATAAGCTTGTAAGGTCACAATAATACCAATCATCACCGTAAAGATAATGCTGTGTTTTACTGTAAATCTAAATAAATCAGATTCTTTACCAACTAAACCCACTGCTGCACAAGCAATCGCGATTGATTGAGGGGAAATCATCTTACCTGTTACTCCACCACTGGTATTGGCAGCAACTAACAAGACTTCAGGCACACCGATTTGCTGTGCTGTAGTTGCTTGTAACGCTGAAAACAATGCGTTAGCTGAAGTATCTGAACCTGTAAGAAACACTCCAACCCAACCCAAGAATGGTGAAAAGAACGTGAAAGCCTGACCCGTATGTGCCAGTGCTAAAGCAAGCGTCGCTGACAGACCTGAATAGTTTGCAATGAACGCAAAAGCCAGTACCATACCAATCGAATAAATTGGGGTTTTTAGTTCATTCACGGTTTCAAAGAATGTCGAAACTGCCTCTTTAGGTTTCATGTTTAAATAAATAATCGTGATCAATGCCGCCAATATAATCGCCGTACCCGTTGCTGATAACCAATCAAACTTATAAATCGCATCATAATCTTTAATTTCAGGCACGACAGGTGGTAGCTTTTGAATCAATTGATGCAAATACGGCACTTTAATTGAAACTACTAAATCACTTAATGGGCCGTCCTTAACAAATAAATCTTTAAAAGGTTTGATGCTCCAGATCGTCACCATTGCTGTAAGTATCAGAAATGGAGACCAGGCTTTGGCTATCTGTGCCACACTATATTGTTTACGAGCTTGCTTGATAATAGTTTCATCTACCTGTATATTTTTGTCCTCAAAAAGAAAAATATGTTTTGGTTTCCAATACTTAAGCAAGATAGTTAAACTAATTAATGATGCAATTGCAGCAGTGATATCGGGTAACTCAGGCCCAACAAAATTTGATGTTAGATATTGCGCTAAAGAAAAAGATAAGCTGGCAACTAAAATAGCAGGCCAAGTTTCTTTAACCCCACGCCAACCATCCATGATTGCCATGATCCAGATCAATACAATTGGCACCATAAAGGGTAACTGACGACCAACCATTTGACTGATTTCCATGGTGTCAACACCTGAAACCTGCCCAGCGACAATGATCGGAATTCCCATTGCACCAAAAGCAACAGGTGCAGTATTAACTATCAGGCATAGCCCAGCCGCATATAAAGGCTTAAAGCCGAGTCCCACCAACAGTGCCGCAGTAATTGCGACGGGCGCACCAAAACCTGCCGCACCTTCTAAAAACGTACCAAAAGCAAACCCAACTAATAGCATTTGCAGACGTTGATCTTCTGTAATTGACAGAATAGACGAACGAATAACATCAAACTGTCCTGTTTTTACTGAAATCTTATATATAAAAACTGCACCGATAATAATCCATGCAATTGGCCACAGGCCGTAGAAGAATCCATAGACCATTGATGCTAATGCCATTCCAATTGGCATTTTGTATAAAAATAATGAGACCAGAAAGGCTAAAAAAACGGTAATTGTAGCGGCTACACTACCCTTCATGCGAAAAATAGCTAACGCTAAAAAAAAGAAAATAATTGGAACTAGCGCAATAGCACTCGAAATCCAGATATTGCCTATAGGATCATAAATTTGTTGCCACTGTTGAAGCATTGTCTACTCCTTGAAATGCTTAACTACTAGATTGAACAGTTTATTGTACTTAAACACTAAATTGGTATGACCAATTTAGTGTTTAAGAGATAAAATGTGCATTTTGTATTGGCGATATTAGTAATATTAGCCCAAAAACACAATATAAAAGATTTAATTTATTTTTTGGTATGACCAATTTTCATAATCTCTTAAAATTTTATATATTAGATTTCTTTCATAATTCACTTTTTACTCAGCTCAAAATTATAGATTCCCACAATTAAATTAAATCTTAATCCTAGTCTTTTGCCAGGGTTGTGATATCGCTCGGCAAGGATTTTGAAGGTTTTCAAAGTTCCAAATACCTGTTCAATCCCAATTCTTCTTTTATTGATTTCTTGGTTATAAAGTTTTAGCTCGAGATCTGGTTTTTAGTGCTTTTTTGCTTTTAATGGCCATAAACTATTTGGATACAATGTATAAATCCCTTGATAGCCTTTATTTGCAAGAGGCTTTGTTGCACAAACCTACCACTGAAAGCTTCTTGGGGAATATAATTTCTAAATGAAGAGGTCTGCACCCAAGATCTATCGTACAACCAGTTGATCTACCTACAATAAAGCCTTGCTCAGTCAAGGAAATATATCAATTTGGTTTGATTCAGCCATCCAATGGTCGCTCGATTGACTCAACAACTGCCGATGCAAAACTTGGATGAAAATGTACTAGCCCAACAACTTCATTCCACCAATCAAGAGCAGTTGATTGCCTATAAAGTGTCTTTATTTGGCTCTGACGTCAGTGTCGTTCAGCATGTGGTAGCAAAAACCCGAGGTGCACCGAAAGATTTAAGCCACCAAGTAGTTGGCTTTAGTACAAAGCAACAAGGTGAGGCTCAGTTATGTGTTACGTCGTGAGGATATTCAAGTGGTGGCAGCAGAGCGGATGTTCCTACGTGGATAATTGCTCAAAAAGATTTTATAATCGGTATTAATACCAATAATTTTGTCTTTATTGCTATGTATAGACTTAATCGTTTTGATTATTCGTCGAGAGCTTAAAGCCTTAGATGAAGTTTCAACCTTTTAAGTCAGCCAAATTTATCAGTGAATGATGCTACTCACTATTTAAAAACCTTAGATGCCAAAGTAATGCCTTCCAAGGTACAGTCCTTTGCCCAAAACTCTAAGCACTTAATACATAAACTGCATCAAAATCCGGAAAATGAAAAAGTATTTAGTTCATACGCCGCCCATGAATTGCGTAGTCCTTTAACCGCGATCAAAACTCATATTCAGCTTGCACAACTGATGGCAGAACAACAGGCAAGCTCGCCCAAATTGCAACAGAGCTTGCAGCAGGTACACCTTGGTATCCGCCGATGTACCCAGCTACTGGAACAGCTTCTAGCACTTTCCTCTACCGATCAAGTACTGAGTGATATGTAGTACAGTATTGAAATTGCACGGCTCCTGACTCAGGTGATTGCCGATTTACAGTCGCTTTATCCGGAAATTGAACCCAGTTTAACAATTGACTGACCGAGCCTGACCCGAATTGCCCTACCCGATTTTGAACTAGATACCGTCTTTAAAAACCTACTTAACAATGCTCTATTGCAGGCACAGGCAAACACCATTTCAATTGCTATGCTGCATGTGTGCTGATCATTCATAATGATAATCAAAGGTTGAAGATATGCATACTTGGGACAGCGTTTCTGGCATAAATCTCCCTAGCAAAATGGGCATGGGCTAGACTTATATTTGATGAAAATGGTGTTAAACAAATATGGCTATCAGATTCAATTTACAGTGGCGCAACCTCAATATTTAAGCATTCACATCAGCCTCGCTGCAAGCGGATCACTTACTTATGAGAAGACAGGGCTAAATTTAAAGCTGGAATATCAACCCATGTCGTATCAGCAAAATCACGCTGCAAATACTGTTTTAAATAAGCAATGGTATCTTCAGCGATCAAGGGATCTTTGGAGTTATCTGCATGATTAAAAGCAATGGCATATAATTGAACCCCGCGGAGTTTTAACAACTCAAGACTCAGCAAGGTATGATTAATACTACCCAAACGCCCTGAAGTGACCAGAATCACCGGATAATTATGTGTCTGAATATAATCAATAGTTAGGAACTCTTCGGTTAAGGGCACCATTAGACCACCTGCACCTTCCAGCAAAATACAGTCATAGCCCGCAGCCAGCTGTTCGGTGGCCTGCTGAATCTGTTCAAAATTAATGGCTCGCCCATCTAGACGCGCAGCAAGATGCGGTGAAGCCGGATACGTAAAAATTTCCGGCATGGTCAGTTTTTGCTGGTCTTCCGGTAACAGTCCACAACCCATAATTGCACGATGCTGTTCGATATCTTCTGATATATCGACATTTCCGGTCTGGATCAGCTTTTGGGTTATGGTACGAATGCCCTGCTCATTCCAATTTTTGGCCAGAAAACCAGTAGTAAAGGTTTTACCAATTGCGGTATCAATGCCGCTGACAAAATAAATCTGTGCGCTCATGCTGTCTTCCGTGCAATGACATAAACCGGATGATAGGTCAGTGCATACTGTTTGCTTTCAGGGTCTTGGAATTGTTGATAGCCGGTATAAAAATCCTGTAAGGACGATTTTGTCCACCGAAACCCCTGTGCCGTCGCCTGTACACCAGTGGCTTTGATATGCTGTAACACCTGTTTCGGATGCTCAAAATGCAAGGTCATCTGTTCTTCTGTCTGCAGCAGAATGTCAAAGCCTAAGGATTCAAGCAGTTCACAGACCTCCGCTAAAGGCAGATAATCCAAGCCCTGTCCGGTCAGTGCCTTAATTTCCTTTAAATTATTGTCCGTATAACTGGCAAAACACAGATGCCCAGAGGGATTTAAGGCCTGCGCAATGTTGAGCAACAATGCTTTTAAATCCGAGATCCATTGCAATGCAGAACACGACAGCACCATGTCCAGAGACTGCGGCAGTGGCAAGGTTTCAATATTACCAATCCCCCACAAAAGCCGATCATCTTCCGGGAAATGCTGCTTCACTTCGGCATATAGGTCATTTAAAAATAAATGATCAAAGCTGTAATACTGCATAAAAAGCCGGGTAAACAATCCTGAACCGCAGCCAATTTCCAATACCCGTTGCAAATGTGGTTGTGCTACATGCTGCTGCATGAACTGCATCAACTCTGCCGCTACGGCACTTTGTACCAGCGCATGCTGCTCATAACTGAGATTTGCCTGAGCAAAACGCTGGGCAATCTGTTTGCTGTTCATCGCGGCAAATTCCTCAGCACCTGCAGACATGCGTCCAGCTCATCCGCAGAAATGTTCTGATTCAGGCAGATTCTGAGTCTGGAGGTGTTGGCAGGAACCGTTGGCGGACGTACTGGTAGCACATAAAATCCCTGCTGTTGCATAATTTCAGCCGCCTGAATGGTGCGTTTTGCCTCACCAATCAGTACCGGCACAATTTGCGAGGTTGACGGACAGTGATATCCCAAGTCTTGAATGCCCTGCTGACAGCGTACAGCCAATGCTGCCAAATGTACTCGTCCCGCCTGAAGCTGCTGTACCTTCTGAAAAATAAATCTAGTCCAGGCCATACATAGTGGCGGCTGGGCGGTACTAAAAATTAAAGGTCGCATGCTATTGATCAGATAGTCACGAATCACTGGCGCACAGACCAGATAACCACCAACTGAAGCCAAAGCCTTGCCAAAGGTACCGACTAGGAAATCAATTTGATCCAATACTTGATACTGTTCTGCGCAGCCCAATCCACGTTCACCGCGCACACCAATTGCATGTGCCTCATCGACATAGAGCATGACTTTTGCAAACTGCTGTTTTAATGCCACCAAAGCAGCTAAATCTGTTTCATCCCCATCCATACTGAAAATTGATTCAGTTACCACAATGATGCGCTGGATAGATTCATCTGACTGATATTTTTCTAAAAACTGAGTCAAATGCTGCAGGTCATTATGGCGGTAACGCACATAGCCAGCTTTAGATAAACGAATCCCGTCGATAATACTGGCATGTACCAGTTTGTCAGCAATGATCATGGTTTTAGCATTACTGAGCGCAGGAAGAATCCCGATATTCATGTGATAACCACTATTAAACAGCAGTACTGAACGTCCAAAAGCCTGTGACATCTGTGCTTCAAGTTGTTCAAAATTGGGAAAGTTTCCTGTCAGTAAACGTGAAGAGCTTGAACTCATATATCGCTCAGACATCGGCGTGAGGTCAAAAAATTCTTCACGTAGCGTTAAGTTGGATGCCAGACCTAAATAGTCATTGGATGCCAGATTCAGCATCTCTTGGCCATTGAGTTGCAATCGTGGCTGGCTAGAAATATTGGACTTAAACTGGCGATATTGCCCTTGCTGTTTCAAGTCATCTAGCTGCTGCTGGAAATGCTCAAGATGGTTCATGCTACTGCCTCTATCTGCTGAATCATCTCCCGCATATGCTTTAATAAAGTTTCAAGTTGCTGTGTTGAAATTACATATGGCGGCATGACATAGACCAGACGGCCAAAAGGACGAATCCAGACGCCACGGCATACACATTCAGCCTGAAAACGCGCCAAATCAATAGTTTGATGTAGCTCAACCACGCCAATTGCGCCGAGGACACGCACATCTTTGACTTGTGCCAAGGATTTTAAATCCAGTAAATATTGTTCTAGTGTCCTTTCAATCTGTTGAATACGCGTCTGCCAGTCTTGAGCCAGTAACAGCTGAGTACTTTTTAATGCGACCGCACAGGCCAACGGATTAGCCATAAAAGTTGGGCCATGCATGAACACACCCGCTTCACCACTTGAAATCGTCTCTGCTACATGGCGAGTGGTTAAGGTCGCTGACAGGGTCATATAACCACCAGTCAATGCCTTACCGATACACATAATGTCTGGTGTGACCTGAGCGTGTTCATAAGCAAATAGTTTTCCAGTGCGGCCAAAACCGGTGGCAATTTCATCTAAAATCAGCAGTACATCGTACTTTTCACACAACAACTTAGCTTGCTTTAAATATTCTGGATGATAGAAACGCATCCCGCCTGCACCTTGCACAATCGGCTCAATGATCATGGCAGCAATCTGTTGATGCTGCTGTACCAGCAGGTGCTCAAGTGGCTGTATATCTTCGGGTTGCCATGCCCCATCAAAACGGCTTTGAGGTGCCGGAACAAATAAACGGTTCGGCAAACTCGAACCAAAAATTTGATGCATACCAGTTACAGGATCACAAACCGACATGGCATTCCAGGTGTCGCCATGATAGCCAGACCGTGTGGTAACAAAGTTAGTTTTTTGTGGTTGCTGACGTGCATTCCAATATTGCACAGCCATTTTCAACGCCACCTCAACCGCGACCGAGCCGGAATCGGCAAAGAAAATTTTATCCAGTTCAGGCGCCGTGATCTCAAGTAGCAGTTTAGACACATCAATCGCAGGCTGATGAGTCAAACCACCAAACATGATATGTGACATCGACTCTAATTGTTTTGTTACGGCCTGATTGAGTTCAGAATGATTATAACCGTGAATTGTGCACCACCAGGACGACATGCCATCAATCAGCTCGGTACCATCTTCAAGTTCAATGACTGCACCATGTGCAGCTTTAACTTTGTAACATGGCAAGGGTTGTGTCATGGAGGTATAAGGATGCCAAATATGCTGTTGATCAAAAGCGTCCTGCACAGAATTTACCCCAATTATTAAAACTAAAACTGATCTTAGCGCGTTAAATCTGAAAATGAAACGTCAAGAGCTACCAATCTCTTTTTGCTTAAGCCAGATCGGCTAAAAATTTTAAAATTGGCTCAACGAGTAACTTGGCATCAAAAAGGATGGCATCGTGCGTGCCCTGTATTTTTACCAAATTCAGATTTTGGGTTGTTAAAAACACAGATTCTTGACTAACTTTGTAAGGAACCAACATATCATTCTCGGAAAATATAAATAGCATCTTGACTGAATGATTTTTTAAGATATCCACTAGATTTAATTGCTGCAATAGATAAAGATGCTTAACCTGATAGTTTAAATCAATACTATTTAACTGTTGGTGCAATAATTTTGCACGTTCACGCGCTGCTGCGCCAGCTAAAGTGACCAAGGTACAGAAGCGCTGCATCCCGCGTTTTGGATCAGCCAGTATGGAGGATTTAAATTGTGTATATTGTTCAACTGGCATTGCATGTGGCCATGCTTCGTTGGCCACGAAACAGGGATTTGACATACAGCAAATCACTGGCTTGGCAATTTTCAATTGTTGCTGGATTTCATTAGCCAGCAAAAGTGCCAACTGTCCACCCAAAGACCACCCCATCAAGACATCAAACGAACTCGCCTGCCTGACTTTTTCGGCCAAAAGACTTTCTACGTTAGGATCGAAAATATCCCATACTTTAACTTGATGCTGCTGCCGCAACTGTTCTACAAACGGGGTTAAGACCGCTGTTCCTAGCCCCCAACCCGTAATCATCAGTATCTTCATTTTGTCTGTTCCAATAAAAAAGGGACCAATTCAAGTTGAAATGATCCCTGTTTGTTACACGATTAATTAAGCAGGTTGCATCGCATCTACAGCCAATTCTTTAGCTGTTTTCTTGGCAGCTTCAGCTTTTAAGCCTAATTTAGCAAACAAGGCTTTGTCTTTACCTTCACCACTGTTCGGGGCAGTAAGCAATTTATCACCTGAAAATAATGAGTTAGCTCCAGCCATAAATGCCAGTGCCTGATCAGAGTCAGAGAGAGATTCACGACCTGCCGACAAGCGGATATAACTCTTCGGCATAATAATCCGTGCTACCGCAATAGTACGAATCCAGTCAATCACATCCAGTTTTTCAACATCGGCCAGTGGTGTGCCTTCAATAGGAACCAACATATTTATGGGCACCGAACCCGGGTGAATCGGCATAGTCGCTAGTTCAAATAACAAACCGACTCGGTCTTGTACGCCTTCGCCCAAGCCGACAATACCGCCACTACAGACATTAATTCCGGCATCACGTACATGATCAAGCGTATTTAAGCGGTCATCAAAGCTACGTGTACTGATGACATTGGCATAATATTCACGTGAGGTATCAAGGTTGTGGTTGTAATAATCTAGCCCTGCATCTTTCAGACGTTCCGCTTGTGAGGCATTCAGCATTCCTAGAGTCATACAGGTTTCCATGCCCAGTTTCTTGACTTCCTGCACCAATTCCAGCACATACGGCATATCGCGTTCATGCGGGTTACGCCATGCTGCGCCCATGCAAAAACGGGTCGAACCGGAAGCTTTGGCCTGTTTGGCTTCAGCAATCGCCTTTTGTACTTCTACGCGTTTTTCAATTTCCAGATCAGTATCATAATGTGCAGATTGCGAACAGTATTTACAATCTTCCGGACAACGGCCCGTTTTAATTGAAAGTAGAGTACTAACCTGAACAGTATTCGGTTCAAAGTTTTGGCGATGAATTTGCTGTGCCTGAAACAGTAAATCCATTAAAGGCAAGTCATAAATTTCTTGTATTTCGGCACGTGACCAATCATTACGGATCATCTTGTCTGCATCATCTAAAATTCCATTGAGTAAATCATACGCTGTTTTTTTTATTTTTCTTTAACGTTTTCTTTCATATTCATTGCCTGCTTAAAATAGCTTTAGTGTATCAAGCTATTTTTGAAAGCTTATTTAACCCGAATCCTGCTTAAGCCGATGATTCCTTAATTTGAATTGTTGGCTTATTTCGATGGGTTAATTTATATGCACATAGTGAGGCGTAAATTCCACGCAGAAATCCATGAAGACTACGTGCTTTACTCGTCACTAAATTGTATTGCCCCTTCAATAAGCCGAATAATATTTCTATTTTATTGCGTTGTCTTAAGTGATATTTATCTGATGCACAGAGTTGAATAGCCTGCATATTCTTCCGATGATAAGTAATTAAATCAATACCTTGATCTTTCAATCTAATTTTTAATTCTTGGCTGATGTAACCTCGATCCCCGTAAAGTTTTGCTTCTATACCAGCAACCAATTGCTCAACCATTTTTATATTAGCAACATGTCCATTCGATAAGGCAGAACAGGCAATTTCACCAAATTGATTCATCGCAATACGTAATTTACAGCCATAAAACCAGCCCATTGAGCTTCTACCATGTGATGCAATTTGGATTAATGATTTATGACGCTAAATACGTTGATTTTTACAAATTGGCAGAGTTGTTGAATCAATCCATAAATATTGTGTACCTTGGCCTTTCATCAGTGCCACATGTAAAGCATGTAGAGCTAATTCATGCATACCCAATTGGCTCAAGCCAATGTGAAAGCCCAGCAAGCGGCAAAAAAACCGAATGTTTTTGCTTTTGGCGAATATAGTCTGGATCAAAATGAAAACTGGATTGTCGGAGTTGCCGCACGCTATAACCTGTTTTCCGGGATCGATAAAAACAAGAATATTCAGGCTGCCGAACTCAAACGCTCTGCTACAGAATTACTCACTGCACGCACCCAGCAAGAAATTGAAAATCTGATTTATAAATCTTATAGCGAAGCACTAAGTGCACAGCAAAGTGATGCACTTCTGGCACAAAACTTGAAAGCCGCACAGGAAAATTTACGCATCCAAGAATTGTCTTTTAAAGAAGATATGGGCACCGCCACACAGGTCATCGATGCACAAAATATGCTGAGCGGACTACGAGCTGAAACTGCCTTGAATGCCTACAAATATGTGATGTCACTGGCCACCCTATTACAAAGCCATGGCTCGATTACAGAATTTCCGAACTACATTCAACATACCAATACCCACTATAGATGCTAAAACTCTTCAAATACGAGCAGTTCAGCTCACAACGAATAATGTGAGTGATTCACGAATCCTTGGGGAGTTACTTGATCAAATTCCGTTGGATGAACAGATTGATTCAGTTTATACAGACGAGGCTTATAACACCAAGCAATGCCGTCAAGTCATTGCAGACCGGTAAGCATATACGGTAGTTCCCTCCAGAAAAAATGCAAAGCCTTAGAAAACTACAAAAGTTCATTCGCAAGAGCGAAATGAATTACTTCGAACCGTTAAATGTTTAGGCAGGACACTATGGAAGAAATGGTCAGGCTATCATCGGCGAAGTTTGGTCAAAACCAAAATGTATTGCATTAAATTATTAGGCGATAAATTAACGGAATTAGGTCGACCTCATACCCAAGTTGTCACTTGAATTCGAGTAACTTAGAAAAGATCTATCTCTGAAGCCTTTATGCAACAAAGTCACTCCAGATTGAGGATTTGAAAATTTATAGTGCAGTATATAAACAAATTGGTTCAGGAGCACAAAAGTAAGGTAATAACATCTTTTTTTAACAGTGATATTTTATTGTTCCCTATTCCTTACATTAAACTTTTATTTGTAGATTTACCTATCATTAACTCATTTTTCATTTGGATTTCCTATTATATTGAGATTGCTTTAAGAGATATTAAACAATAACATTAGTGATAATTATTATCATTTAAATTAACTAAAATGTCTTCTACCGTTCCTTCATCATTTAAACTATCTTTACTCAGTTTTTCGATTTTGGTTACACAACAAAGTTTTGCCGATGATACTCAGCAATTACCGACGATTACCGTTACAGCGGAATCAGAACAGAGTGAGCTCAGCTCTGAACAGAGTAAAGCCTATATCATCCAAAACTCGTCAACCGCCTCAAAACTGAATATTCCACTTAAGGAAACGCCGCAAACAGTCAATGTCCTTACCCGCCAGCAACTGGATGACTTTGCCTTGGATAATACCCGGGACGTACTGCGCAATACCCCTGGCATTATCGTCAGCAATCAGGAAACGGAACGGACCTCCTACCTTGCCCGAGGTTTCGAGATTTCAAATGTTTTAGTCGATGGCATTGGTATTCCACTCGAAGGCTATAATTATAATAATGATAATCCAGACAGTTTTTTGTTTGACCGTGTAGAAGTGGTCAAAGGCGCGAATGCCTTAAATAATGGAATTGGCGATCCTGGTGCAACCATTAACATGATTCGCAAACGCCCTACTCAGGAACTTCAGGCAGCCTTGAATGCCAGTTACGGTTCATGGAATACGCAGCGCTATGAAGTAGATGTATCCTCTCCTCTCACCCAGGATGGAAAAGTCAGAGGTCGTGTATTTGGCTATCAACAAACAGGCGACAGTTATCTGGATCGTTATGAACTGGAAAAAAACGGCATAGGTGCTGTTGTGGAGGCAGATATTACTGACACAACTCTATTGACTGCTGGCTATACCGAAACCAATCACAAGCCGAATGGTGTCAATTGGGGTTCTAATCCACTGATCAATACTGAAGGCGAGCAGCTCAGTTACTCACGGAATTATAATTACAGCCCAAGCTGGACCTATTGGGATAGCAATATTAAAAGTTACTTTGCTGAGCTGGAACAAAAACTGGGTGGGGACTGGACAGCCAAACTGACCTATGATGAAAAACGCACTCAACGCGATTCAAAGCTCTTGTTTCTGTCCGGCAAACCTGACGCAAATGGCACTTCAGGCATCTTCCTCTACCCAGGCATGTATATTGATGACAATAAAGAACAACAAGCCAGCCTGAGTTTTAGCGGCACCTATCCGCTTTGGGGACAACGCCATGAAGCCTCATTGGGCTATGTTTGGGCTAAAAATCGTCTGGATGAATTGGGTTACGGAGGTAATTTTGCTCAGCCACTTACCACAGATTTAGCCAGTTTTAGCCCAGAAGAACCGAGCTGGGATCTATCGAAAACCAGTGGGGAAATGCATATCCGGCAGAAGAACCAGAGCCTTTATGCTGCGACCCGACTGCATCTGAATGATGATCTGAAACTGCTTTTAGGTGCGAACTATGTTCAGGCTGAAAGCAGTGGTGGCAGTTATGGGACCGACACCATTTATGATGAAGATAAAGTTTTACCCTATGCCGGTTTGACCTATAACTTTAGCCCTGAATATACAGGTTACCTGAGTTATACCTCGATTTTCCGTCCGCAAACCACCAAAGCAGATGATGGCAGCATTAACAAGCCGATCGAAGGTGAAAGCTATGAAGTCGGAGTAAAAGGTTCTTGGCTAGATGACAAGCTTACCGCCACCATGGCCGTGTTTAGAACGGAGCAAAGTAATTATCCGCTTCGTGATTCTGATGGTATTCCGACTTTACGCACAACTCAGGTTAGTGACTTGCGTTCCCAAGGCTACGAGTTCGGCTTGGCGGGACAACTGAGCGACCATTTAAACTTAAGCTTTGGTTATACCCAGTTTAGCCTGAAAGATCTGATCAATGGCGGTGATGCGCGTACCTTCAATCCAACCCAGTCTTTTAATCTTTTAACTACCTATCAGGTGCCGCAACTTCCAAAACTGAAACTGGGCCTTGGTGTGCAGTGGCAAGATCAGACCTATCTAGATGTGCCTGAAGCAACCGCCAATGGAGTGATTACTCAGAAAGCTGGAATCATTGAGCAGGATGCTTATGCGCTCGTGAACTTAATGGCCAGCTATGAGCTGAATGAGCATATGACCTTGCAAGCCAATGGTAATAACCTGACCAATGAAAAATATCTGTTCAATTTCCCGAATCAGCAAGGTTTTTATGGTGCACCAGCAAATTACAGCGTTGCTGTGAAATTTAAATACTGATTTTCAAACTTAGCCTTGACGACATGTTCAGGGCTAAATCATCACTACATACACAAAAACAGGTAAAACAAATGAAAAAAATGATCGCTCTGACTCTCGGACTGTCTATGACACTTTCAGCTCAGGCGCATATGCTTTGGCTAGAACGTGGCACAAATCAGCAGACTCATGCGTTCTTTGGTGAATATAGTGAACAGCTCAAAGAAACGCAGCAAGGTGCCTTGAAGTCTTTCAATCAGGCAAAGGCCGTTCAGGCCAAAAAAACATTTAGTCCTCAAATGCAACAGGATCATTTGCTCTATGCAACCCAAGGCCAGACCGATGTCCAGCTCACTCATGAATTGATCTATGGAGAATCATTGCTGAGCTATCATGCCAAATCCGGCAGACAAAACTTGAAAGCAGAGTCCGAACTGGATATTGTCCCGACCCAGATCAACAGCAATACATTTACGGTACTGTATCAGGGTAAAGCTGCTGCGGATGTTGAAGTCACAGTCTTTTCCCCGCAATTTTGGCTAAAAAAATACACCACCAACGGCCAAGGCCAGATTACGATCGCCACGCCATGGAAAGGTCAATATGTCATTGAAGTTGGCAAAGAAGCAGACAAGGCCGGAAAATTGAATCAGCAGGCCTATAAAAAACAGTATCTGGTAACGACTTTAAGTTTTGTTTATTAAGTTTTTAGATTTTCATCAGCATAGATTTATTCAAGGCCAAATATGATGTCTGTTGTAGTGCAGCCACTCGCCATTTTCTATCGCTTAGGCATGAGCTTTGGGATGGGCTACTTGTGCAGTTATTTGATCGCACTCGATCTGGCTTACTTTCTACAGGCTTTTCTGCCCAAAGCAGAATCCGTCTATTTGGCCGCCGTTATTGCCCTGATTTTTTATGTCTGTTTTGTGATTGGCATCTTCTGTATCCAGAGTTTAAAAAAGCTTTCGGTCTATAGCCTGCTTCCTTTCCTTAGCTTATTTACCATCTCCCGCTTCATAGGTTAAACCATGCATAAATCTGTCCGTCAATCCATGGCATGGCTACATTCATGGTTAGGTTTAAGTTTTGGCTGGCTGCTCTTCGCGATCTTTTTAACAGGCGCGGTCACCTATTACCGGCATGAAATCAGTATATGGATGCAGCCTGAATTTGCCTCAATACAAGTCAATCAGGAAACTGCCTTAAAATCTGCTTACAGCTATTTACAGCAGCATGCACCGGACGCCCAAAACTGGTATATCGGAGTCGCCAATCAAGATTCACCTGTGAATAAAGTCTACTGGCAAAAAGCGGATGGTGGCTATGAAGTCAAAACCCTGGATGCTTCGACAGGAAAAGAATTAAACCTCTCGGCCACCCAAGGGGGAGATTTTTTCTATAATTTTCATTTTCAGCTCTATGGTATGCCCTACACCATTGGTCGTCTCATTGTGACGATTGCTGCCTTTATCATGTTACTGACTCTAATTTCAGGAATCATTACCCATAAAAAAATCCTGACAGACTTTTTTACCCTAAGAGCCTTTAAAGGACAGCGCTCTTATCTGGATTTTCATAATGTTAGTTCAGTGATTGCCCTGCCGTTCTTTTTGACCATGACATTTACCGGGCTGGCGATTTTCTTTTATATCGTACTGCCTTCCGGCATGAAAAAACTCTATCCAGACAATCCCTTTCAGTATTTTGAAGAAATTCGCACAGTCAATGTATTGGCCAACTCTGTGGTTCCGGTGAAAACCGAGATGCTGCCAATTCAACATTTTATTAGCACGGCGCAGCAACACTGGGGACATGCGGAATTTGACAATATCACGGTCAAGCAGCCCAATACCCAGCTGGCACACATAACCTTAACACAGCTCAAAGATCATTCCATTACCCGAAATCAGTCACAGCTCATTTTAAATGCTGCTACCGGAAAATTGCTTGAAAATACACGCAATGAAAGTGCAATTGCCACACTCAATGCCGGCATGTATGGTTTGCATATGGCACGTTTTGCTGAACCTGCTTTACGTTTAGGATTGTTTTTCTCTGGCATATTGGGCTGCGCCATGATTGCCTCCGGTCTGCTGCTGTGGAATCTGAAACGCCAGATTCAGAAAAAATCAGCGCGGTTTCATCTCGGACATTATTTGGTGAACCGCTTGAATATCACCATGATACTTGGCTTGCCGATTGCCATGCTGGCTTATCTCTATGCGAATCGTTTTATCAGCATCCCTGTAGGTGCACCAAATTATGAGATTTATAGTTTTTTCAGTATTTGGCTCGGCAGTTTCATTCTGGCATGTTTAACACCGCAGCAATATTTATGGAAAATTCAGCTTAAAATCCTGATTGTTACTGCTTTTATGCTGCCGCTGATCAATATTTATTATCTCATTTTCCATGATTATATTGATTCTTTTACAACTTACTGGCCATTTCTGCGAATCGATCTGATGTTGTGGAGCTTGGCACTGCTTGCCCTCTTTTTACACCAGAAAATTACGCCCATTCAGCAAAAGGCGGTCAATAAAATTCAGGCCAAACTAAAATCTGCGCAGCAGGAGTCTTCCACATGATATGGATCGCAGTAACCGTTCTTTTATGGCTAAGCTGCTTTGCCTTTTATGCGGTAAGTGCAAAGCAGATCCTAAAAACCCGAAAATCTCGTTACGCTTTTTTAGCTAATTTTCCTACGCACACTAAATTCACTGCGGGTATTTTCTTATTCGTCGCGATGTTTTTATTACGTACCCAGTTTAGCTCCAGTATTAGCTTTGTGGCTTTATGGGTATTTCTAAGCCCTGTACTGTTTATCTTTATCTTAAAAATGAATAAAGCATTTTAGTATTTATTTAAAATCAGAAAGTAGTAAACAGCCTAGTGCGCTACTTACATGCCCTCTATTGAACCAATCTACTCAGTATCTGCTAAACCTTGCCAACCTACTTTTAAATATTTCAGATTCATTATTTTGGCTAGAATCAAAAATTTAAATTGGTAGGTATTTGGTAGGTAGGATTCTTTTTAACTTCATCCAATACTCATATTACGGTGAGGGTCACCGATAAAATAATCAATGAATGGTAGAAGGAATCACGCCATGGCTTTTAAAAATATTTCAGATCAAACTAACGGTTTTTATATTCCCTGTGTTTCACTTTTTGGTCCGGGCTGTGCTAAAGAAATCGGGATAAAAGCACAAAATTTAGGTGCCAAGAAAGCGCTGATTGTAACTGATGCGGGGCTGTTTAAATTTGGTGTTGCAGATGATATTGCAAATTATTTGAAAGAGGCGGGTGTTGACAGTTATATTTTCCCAGGCGCGGAACCCAATCCAACTGATATTAACGTGCATCATGGAGTTACAGCTTATAATGAAAATGCCTGTGATTTTATTGTATCGTTAGGTGGGGGTTCATCACATGACTGTGCCAAAGGCATTGGCCTAGTCACTGCAGGTGGCGGACATATCCGTGATTATGAAGGGATTGATAAAAGTACCGTCCCGATGACACCACTGATTGCAATCAATACTACGGCAGGGACAGCTTCGGAGATGACACGTTTCTGTATCATTACCAATACCGATACCCATGTGAAAATGGCGATTGTAGATTGGCGTTGTACACCACTCATTGCGATTGATGACCCTAAACTTATGTTGGCCAAACCTGCAGGGCTGACTGCGGCAACAGGTATGGATGCCTTGACGCATGCAGTAGAAGCCTATGTGTCTACAGCAGCAAATCCAATCACTGATGCCTGTGCAGAAAAGGCGATTACCATGATCAGCGAATGGCTTAGCCCGGCAGTGGCGAATGGGGATAATCTGGAAGCACGGGATGCCATGAGCTATGCCCAATATCTTGCCGGAATGGCCTTTAACAACGCCTCTTTAGGATATGTGCATGCGATGGCACATCAGCTCGGAGGCTTCTACAACTTGCCGCATGGTGTTTGTAATGCAATTCTGCTCCCCCATGTTTGTGAATTTAACCTGATTGCTTGTCCTGAACGTTATGCCAAAATTGCCCAATTGATGGGGGTGAATACAGAAGGCTTAACCGTAACTGAAGCAGCTTATGAAGCGATTGGCGCCATTCGTCAGCTTTCGGCTTCAATTGGTATTCCATCTGGGCTGACGGAATTGAATGTAAAAGAAGCTGACTTGGCCATCATGGCGGAAAATGCACAAAAAGATGCCTGCATGTTGACCAATCCACGTAAAGCCAACCATGCCCAAGTGGTAGATATTTTTAAAGCGGCGATGTAGTACCTCAATGTAAGTATTCTCTCCAAGTATCTGACTTACATTTTTAACAGCCCCTGTTTCACTTCCTGAGGAAGTGTGCCAAGAGCAGACATGCATTTTCCTGTTCCTGGCTGATCCTTTTGCCTTCATAAGAGGATAAAAGCGGGGGGTGTTTCTTTTTTATGAAGTCCCCTTCATTATTAATATCGACATTAATCCCATGGTAGAAAAATGCCACTATTTTTTTAGCCCGTTCTAGCCATAAATAAAATTTCATAGCGTATTATCTTACGATTATATTTGATCCCTGAGGAATAAACTGCGCGTCCTTCAAATGACATGAAGGTGAGCGTAGCTGATATCAAGCATCTAGGCAAACAGCAAACTGGGTAGCCACTGATAAAAATTTTAGGATCAGGTTCAGTCTAAATTAATAAGTAAACTCACAGTAAGCAAGGATAATACTTAATATTCCAGAATATTCCTATTTTAACTGTTTAGCTTTGTACCGACAGTTACATCAGCTTTAAAGATTTTTATATTTTAACAGAGTCTGATGAACGGGATGGTTTTTGGGCATCAGTTCAATCAGGCGTTCTACAGCATCAATCGCTTCAGGAAAATGTGCCACATGTTTCAGCAAGACATCGGTTTCATTAGCCTTGAAAATGGCATCGCTCAGGCGTGATTCCAGACAATCTCTCCAAGCGCATAGAAATGGACTTTCTGTTTTGGCCAGAAATACGCCGGTACATAATTTCAAGGCTGAATCGATATACCCAGCATCTAAAGATTGCTCTGTCATTAAAAAATCAGCCTCTACATGCGCCAATAAACGATAGGGTCTGGAACCCAGCATACCACCTAATAAATCGCGTAATTGTGACATTTCTGCTTTTAAAGTACCCATACTGACCTTGCGCTCGCCATATAAGGCTTGATGCAATGTATCTAGACTCAGACCCTGCGGACATAAGGCTAGAATGGTCAGAATTTCAATCTGTCGAGGAGTCAGAACCAGCATCTTGCCATTAAACAGCACTTGAGGTACTGAAAAAGCTCGAATAAACAGGCGCTGCTTCTGGCATTCTAGTAGAGCCGACTGGATGATCGTAGCACAGCGCTCCGCAGCTAGTAGTGCTAAACTGTTATGCTTTGGCCAGGTAGTCGACAGATCAATGACACCTAAGACCTGTTTTGAATAGGGATCAATAATCGGGGCAGCGTAACAAACCCAATCATGAATGGAGGACATGTAATGTTCACTGGAAAAGACACAGCTGGATTGTTGAGTTTTTAAGGATAATGCCAATGCATTGGTTCCGACTAGCTCTTCGCGCCATTGCCCACCTTCAATAAAATGTACACTTTCTGCGGCACTTTGCATTTGTGGGCTAGAAGCTGCCCAAATGATGGTGCTGCCGATATCTCCGACCGCCAGCACCATAGAAGATTGCTCGGCAATATGTTTTAAATCCTGAGCACAATGTTGCAGGGCTTGGGCTAAAGTTGAGGAAGAAGTGGTCTTTTTTAAATCCGTCAGCGGTGCTGCTAAACGATTCTTCGGGATTTCAGCCGAGGATGAACGTTGCCAGGAGCTGGCAATACTCTGTCCCAGCTGTTCTGCATGTAAGGGAGACAAACTGCTGTTTTGCCGAAGCTGATCAGTATTGTGCCTTTTTTCCATCAAATCTTGTTTTGTCATCATTCCTTATTCTCACAACAATTCATGATTTACATCCATTGTAATCTTTATTCTTTTAAGACAGATCGAAAAGAGTGTAAACCTGCTTGACTCCAACCTTTCTCCAACCTTATACCAGTTATGTTAATCAAATAGCGTACATAAGTACCTTATACCAAAGCTGTAGAAGCAGTTTGGTCACACGAAAATAAGCAAAGGAAATACATATGCGTTACGTCGATCCTAATCAACCTGATTCAAAAGTTCATTTTAAAGCACAATACGATAATTTCATTGGCGGCGAATGGGTCGCTCCAGTCAAAGGTGAATACTTTGACAATATCTCTCCGGTAGATGGCAAAGTCTTTACCAAAG
>NZ_JAFCUI010000014.1:0-50420 GCF_049896445.1 Acinetobacter sp. TWP2-2-3 | reverse complement strand
TTTGCCAGTGTTGATCTGTCAGCATGGTACGAGGCATAGCGAATAGTAAAATTGGGTTTGGCGATTTGATTTTACTACTTCGCTATTTTTTTAAGCTAAAAGTGTCAACACACCCTATTTTTGTCCCAAAATTTGCGGAAATTTTTGCTGATCTCAATCACATATTTTTTGGCACGGCGGGAGATCGGCGTCAGGTTAATAAAACCATGTGCTTGATCGGTATATTCATGATAATGAACACTCACGCCATTCTGACGTAGTTTATGTGCATAGATTGAACCTTCATCATGCAGGACATCATGACGTGCAGTAATCACATAACTTGGCGGCAAGTTTTGCAATTCACCATAGGTGGGTGAAATCAGCGGATCATCCAGTTCAATCTGATGGGTTTGGGCATACATTAAGGTCACCAGATCAATATCCTGTTCCGAAAGTACCAGTCCATCTTTATAGGCATAAAAAGAAGGATGGCGACTTTTAAAGTCGACCGCCGGATAAAGCAAAAGCTGTGCTCGTGCGGCATAAGATTTACCTGCACTGCGCTGTGCCACCACAGTAGCCAGATTTCCGCCCGCACTGTCCCCTGCTACGGCAATACGATTTTTATAGATTTTTAGTTGCTTACTATGCTGATGTGCCCAAGCCAAGGCATCTTCACAAACCTGTACCATCTGCAAGGGGCTAAATTCTGGCGTCAGCGGATAAGCCACGCTTAGCACCTGCACTTTGGCATGTACTGCCAGCAAGCGACAGAATTCATCATGGCTGTCCAGACCGCCCACCATAAATGCACCGCCATGATAAAAAATCACCATCGGCAACTTCTTTTGTGGAGCTGGATGATAATGCCGGGCAAAGATGCTGCCACTTTGCAAAGGCAGGCGCAGCTCTTCGATGACTTTGACAGTAGTTGGTTTAGCCGCGATCGCTTTCATGCGTGCATCAAACAATGTGCGCGAATGAGCCAGATCCTCACTGATAAAACTGCTATGCCCCTGTTTTATCTGGATGGCCATCAGGCATTTAACCAATGGATCTAAATCAGGATAAACATGAGGATAATCCAGAGCCTTAACTAATGCTTCCTGTGCAATGCCAGGTAAGCGGTCCAGCATACGCGCTGCCGTCCCTTGTCCCTTTTCCATCACACTTTTCAGAACCGGAGGATTCACAGTCATTATTTTTAGTCCTTATTCTCTTAATTCTTCATAGTTTCTACACGATTAGCGTTTCAGTGACCATATTCTTATATAAGTCTTAATATCAATGTACATATAGCTTCTACTCGATACGTTACCCTCATTTATAAAAGATGTCATTGACCGTTTAAAGGTTATTTTTGACGTACTTTTGCGAGCTTAAGTATATTTTTTATTACAAATCGGGAGGATGCCTATGGCTAGCAAAATTATAGCTCTGTCTTTGGCGACTGCATTTTTAGCTGTAGGCTGCGTCGCATTTCCTGAAGATGGTGACTATTATGATGGCCGCTATGATCAGCGTTATGACCGTCGCTATGAACTGGACCGGCGTTATGAACAAGATCGTCGCTATGAGCGGCAACGTTGGGAATATGAACAGCAACGCAAACGCATTGAACTGGATCGACGTAAACAGGAATTACAACGTCGCAATTGGGAGCAGGATCGTAAAAGACAGTTAGAGCTGGATCGACGTAAAAGCCAACTGGAACGACAGCGCCATGAACAGCAACGTAAAAATATCATGACGCAACGGCAAAAACAGGCAGAGACAGAACGTAAACGTCGTCAGGATCTGGAGCGTAAACGTGTAACAGATCAACGCAGTAAAAAAGTCCAGCAAAATCGTTCTAATCAACGCTGGAATGACAACCGACGTCATCAAGAACAACGTTCACGCGATCGTCGCGATTAAGACTTGAATCATTTTCTGTATTAAAAGCCCAGACTGGGCTTTTTAAATGGAAAAAGATAGCTGCCAGATAGACAAAGGCCCTAAAGAAAATTTATTTAGGGCCTTTGCAGAGGGTTATGTTAAACGAACTTCCACTTCGCTTATGCTTCTCAGCAATTCAACCAGAACATCCTATTCTCTATATAAATTATCCTATCGAATCAACTTGCTCTCATGAAGCGGACATTCACTATCCAAGCTGTAAGTTTTATCTTACAAACCGCTAAAATAGAGACGACTGATTCCAACAAATTCAAAAAAGGTAAATTCTGGACAAAAAAAGGCTTATCTAGAGAACAGGATAAGCCACGAAAACACATTTCAAAATAAGAAGAAACTACAGCGATAGAATCTGGAATAAATATTAATCAAAAGTTCATCTATTGTGAAAGACTTTATTGCTTAGATATTAATCGTTTTTATGTCTAATAAATAAACAGGCAAAAAAAAGCTGAGTTTTGGGGATACTCAGCTTGAAAAAAGCAACTCTAAAATAGGGCAACAGCAACCCGGTTCGGCTCTCTCCTCTGAACAAGGTCGCTGTTAATAGAAGTATGATGCAATTTTTTTACCAATACTTAAAACGGATTAAAATTATTAATTTGATTCAAAAATACGATTATTCATTTTTTATATTTATTTTCAAATACTTAATTCTTAGATTTAGTCGCCAATTAAATCTATTCAGTTCAAAATTCGGATTCATCGCTGCTGATGTCCGTGTATTTTATTCTCATCCTATCCTGCTGTTGTGTTCTGAATAGCTTGTTCTGCTATCCGCTGGATTCAGTATTTTGTATAAATCTTAAATTTAATCTGGGTCGACGCTTGAATTTTTACACCCTGCCCCGATTTCTTTAGGTAATCAAGAACTTCACAACCATGGCAGTTCAGCATAAACGCAGTGAACACTGAGGCCTAAGGACTGTACATGTTTAAGAACCCATTTAAACGGAGTAAATCAATGGCGACTGAGCAAAACGAGCAAGCTCAACAACTTGAGCAAGAGCAAGCGGAACAAGATACAGCGCAAACTCAAGCTGAAACCGAGCAGGCTGAAGTTTCCGTTGAGTCTTTACAAGAGCAGATTGCGCAGCTTGAAGGTGATTTAAAGTTAGAAAAAGCCCGTACCGCCAATGCAGTTTATGAAGCACAAAAGAGTGTTGAACGTATTCAGCGTGAATCTGAAAAGCATAAAGATACAGTTCTGGAAAAGTTCTCTAAAGAGCTTCTAGAAACAGTCGACAATCTGGAACGTGCCATTGTGGCTGCAGGTGAAGAGCAAACACCATTGCGTGAAGGTGTTGAACTGACCCTTAAATCTTTATTGCATACCTTGGAGAAATTTGGGGTTGTGGCAGTGGATACCAACAACGGTTTCAATGCTGACCTGCATCAGGCAGTCGGGATTGATCCAAATGCCAAAGCAAATGAAATTGGGACTGTTTTGCAAAAAGGCTACACGCTTAACAGTCGCTTATTGCGTCCTGCCATGGTGATGGTCGGCGCTTAAGCCAAATAAATTCGGGAGTTTGTGAAATTTTTCAAAAATTTTACTTGAAAAAAATCGAACGGCTCTCATATCGGATAACAAGTGTAAATCACAAAAAAATTTTAGAGGAAACATCCAAATGGCTAAAATCATTGGTATTGACTTAGGTACTACAAACTCATGTGTTGCAGTACTTGAAGGCGACAAAGTTAAAGTAATCGAAAACGCTGAAGGCGCGCGTACCACTCCATCTATTATTGCCTATAAAGATGGCGAAATTCTGGTAGGTCAATCTGCAAAGCGTCAAGCAGTAACGAATCCGAAAAATACATTGTTCGCGATCAAACGTCTGATCGGTCGTCGTTATGAAGACCAAGCGGTACAAAAAGATATCGGTCTGGTTCCTTACAAAATCATCAAAGCTGACAACGGTGATGCTTGGGTTGATGTCAACGACAAAAAATTGGCGCCACAACAGGTTTCTGCTGAAATCTTGAAAAAGATGAAGAAAACTGCTGAAGATTACCTGGGCGAAACCGTAACTGAAGCTGTTATTACTGTTCCTGCTTACTTCAACGATGCACAGCGTCAAGCAACTAAAGATGCAGGTAAAATTGCAGGTTTAGAAGTTAAACGTATCATCAACGAGCCAACTGCTGCGGCACTTGCGTTTGGTATGGACAAGAAAGAAGGCGACCGTAAAATCGCGGTTTATGACTTGGGTGGTGGTACTTTCGACGTTTCAATCATTGAAATTGCTGACCTTGATGGTGACCAGCAAATCGAAGTATTGTCGACTAACGGTGACACATTCCTAGGTGGTGAAGACTTCGATAACGCGTTAATCGAGTTCCTGGTTGAAGAGTTCAAGAAAGAACAAAACTTTAACCTGAAACAAGATCCACTGGCGTTACAGCGTTTAAAAGAAGCTGCTGAGAAAGCGAAGATCGAACTTTCATCTTCAAATGCAACTGAAATCAACCTTCCATACATCACTGCTGATGCGACTGGTCCTAAACACTTAGTGATCAACGTAACACGTGCAAAATTAGAAGGTCTGGTTGCTGACCTGGTTGCGCGTACCATTGAGCCTTGCCGTATTGCGCTTAAAGATGCTGGTCTTTCGACTTCTGACATCTCTGACGTGATCCTAGTGGGTGGTCAATCACGTATGCCAATGGTTCAACAGAAGGTTCAAGAGTTCTTCGGTAAAGAGCCACGTAAAGACGTAAACCCTGACGAAGCAGTCGCCATGGGTGCTGCGATTCAAGGTGCGGTACTTTCAGGTGACAAAACTGACGTACTTCTACTTGACGTAACTCCGTTGACACTTGGTATTGAAACCATGGGCGGCGTGTTGACTGCAATCATCGAGAAAAACACCACGATTCCTGCGAAGAAATCTCAAGTATTCTCAACTGCTGCGGACAACCAGCCTGCTGTAGACATTTCAGTTTACCAAGGTGAACGTAAAATGGCGCAGCAAAACAAACTGTTGGGTAACTTCCAGTTAGGTGACATTCCACCTGCGCCACGTGGTGTGCCACAAATTGAAGTATCTTTCGACATCAATGCTGATGGTATCTTGAAAGTATCTGCGAAAGACAAGAGCACTGGTAAAGAGCAATCGATCCAGATTAAAGCAAACTCAGGTTTGTCTGATGCTGAAATCGAAGCAATGATCAAAGATGCTGAAGCAAATGCTGAAGAAGACCGTAAGTTTGAAGAGCTTGCAAAAGCTCGTAACGAAGCGGATGCTTTAGTTGCTTCTTCACAAAAAGCAGTGAAAGATCTTGGTGAACAAGTAACAGCTGACGAAAAAACTGCTGTTGAAACGGCGGTTTCTGAGCTTGAAGCTGCAACTAAAGAAAATGACGTTGAAGAAATCAAAGCGAAAACTGAAGCGCTGCAAAATATCATCATGCCAATTACACAACGTGCATATGAAGCTGCTCAAGGCCAAGGCGGTGCGCAAGGTTTTGACCCGAATGCATTCCAAGGCGGCGAAGGTCAATCTCAAAAAGCGGACGACGGCGTTGTAGATGCTGAGTTCACTGAAGTGAAAGATGACAAAAAATAATTTGTCGCTTTAACTGAAAAAACCGCGCGAAAGCGCGGTTTTTTTATGTCTCGACTTAAAAGAATAAAATAAAAATTACTAAAATTTGATCGTATTTTCAGGAAAAGCTGTTTAAGTTAAATCCAACATTAAAATACCCTGAACCCATGAAAATTCTGATTTTGCTGCCTTTACTTAGTTGCTTGGGCCTGACAGCGTGTAGCCTGCCCGTTTCATCTCTCCTATCTCAAAGCACTTCGACTCAATCGACTCAAGCCATTGCCCAATTATTTGATCAGGCGCAAAGCGCGGGTGTTCTAGTGATTCAGCGTGGTCAACAGATACAGGTTTATGGTAATGATTTAAGCCGTGCAGATACCGAATATGTTCCCGCCTCTACTTTTAAAATGCTCAATGCCCTGATTGGCCTGCAACATGGCAAAGCCACAACCAATGAAATTTTTAAATGGGATGGCAAGAAACGCAGTTTTGCAGCCTGGGAAAAAGACATGACTCTCGGCGAAGCCATGCAAGCTTCTGCTGTACCCGTGTATCAGGAACTGGCACGTCGCATTGGCCTTGAATTGATGCAACAGGAAGTACAACGCATCCAATTTGGTAATCAGCAGATTGGTCAACAGGTCGATAACTTCTGGTTGGTAGGCCCTTTGAAAGTTACTCCAAAACAGGAAGTCCAATTTGTTTCTGCGTTGGCCCGAGAGCAACTGGCCTTTGATCCTCAAGTCCAGCAACAAGTCAAAGCCATGTTATTTTTACAGGAGCGGAAAGCTTATCGACTATATGTCAAATCCGGTTGGGGCATGGATGTGGAACCGCAAGTCGGCTGGCTCACCGGCTGGATTGAAACACCGCAGGCTGAAATCGTGGCATTTTCACTCAATATGCAGATGCAAAATGGTATAGATCCGGCGATCCGCCTTGAAATTTTGCAGCAGGCTTTGGCCAAATTAGGGCTTTATCCAAAAGCTGAAGGATGATGCAAATAAGCATGGGAAAGGCATTAAAATTAAGCTATATTTTTAAAAAATAGACATTTAAATAAAAAATATGCGTCTTCTGCTCTGTCTGCTCGTAGTGGGATTGATCATGTCTGCCTATCTACATATGCAGGCCCAAACCCATCCTCAACTGCGCTATAACTCGCTGGCTGATCGCTTGACGCATCCTTTCGATACACGCTTACGTTTCCGAATTGATCAGGTCGATTCAGGCTTTGGACTAAGTAAAGATCAAGTCATTCAACTGAGCAAGGAAGCGATCGAAATCTGGCATCAGGGAAGCAATCGTGATGATTTGATGGTCTATGATGAAAATGCCAGGCTGAGTATTCACCTGATCTATGATCAACGCCAGCAAGACTATGATGCCTTGAAGAAAGTCGAAAAACAGTTGCTGGCAGATGACGCCAAGTATCAACGTCAGGTCAAAAATCTGGAAGCATCCCATCAGCATCTGGAAAGTCAGCAGCAACGCCTGATCCAGCAAAGAGATCAGATGAATAGTGAATTTCAGGCCTTACAGCAACGACGCCGTCAGCCAAATTTATCTGCTTATGAACATGAGCAGATTGAATATGAGGTTTTGGCTTTACAGCGCAAATCGGAAAGTTTTCAACGGGAACTTCAGTACCTTCAGGAACAGCAAAGTTCCTTTAATATGAATGTTTCCATGCATCAACATGGTCTGCAAAACCATCAGCAGAATATCATTCAAGCCCAACAGCGTTTCCCTGCCCGCGAATTTCATAAAGGCGTGTTTATGGGTGATCAAATTCATGTCTATCAGTTTGATGCAGAAGATGATCTCCGTCTGACTCTGGCACATGAACTCGGACATGCCTTGGGGCTGTATCACCATAATGACCCGGAAGCACTGATGTATCCGGTGCTGGGTAAACAGAATCTGCAACACTTCCAGCTGCGACCTGCAGACAAGACCTTGCTTTATAACCGTTAAGTGATCAGCTTGAATTCCCTAATTAATTTAAGTGTATAAGTATTATAAAAAACACTCTATTCTGATTTCATGTTATTGTGATTGGCTACATTGTTCAGGCCATCTTTGGAGATTCGTGTGAGTTACTACCATATTTTAATTGAAGTAAATGACCACATTAGTACGATTGATGAAACCCGTGATATCGAAATCTTTGATATCGAGGACATCCAACCCTATCTTCATTCGATTTTGCTGCCTTATTTCAATGAACAACTGATTGAACTCGACGATGAAAATCTGGAATATAAAGATATTCTGCATCTGGAAATCAAACAGACCTTATTACCGATCAATGACCTGATCGAAGAAGAACAGCGTCTGTTGCCAAGCGATACCGACATTACCATTAGCGCCTATGAAATTTTCAATAACCGCGAGTTGAGTCAGGATGTCACTACCGTGATCTTTGACCTGCTTGAAGCGGTAAAACTGGATAGCTAAACGTTCTTCCAGATATAAAAAAGTCCTCATTGAGAGGACTTTTTTTTTGTGCATGGATTTAGATCGAGAATGAAGATCCACAACCACAGGTCGTGGTCGCATTCGGGTTTTGTACCACAAAACGTGAACCTTCCAGACCTTCTAAATAATCTACCACCGAACCGACCAGATATTGATAACTCAATGAATCGACCAGGACTTTAACATCGCCATTGGCAAATTCTGCATCATCTTCATTCTGGCTTTCTGCAAAATTAAAGCCATAAGAGAAACCTGAACAGCCGCCACCGGTCACATAGACACGGAGCATTAAGTCTTGGTTACCTTCACTGTCACGCAACTGGCGTACTTTATTTGCGGCATTGTCGGTGAGCACAAGCGCTTGGGCATTCATGGCGGATTCCTCTGTTGAATGGAATGTCTTTAAAAAGAAAAGACCATGTTTAAGTATAGCACACTCAATATATGGTCAGTCTCTACAGATTAAAAGTCAAATCAGAGTAATTTTATCAGGATTATTTGTAGTTCTCATCCTGTAAGGCACATTCAAAGTTTTTCGGGTTCTGTTTGCAGCGGAATTGCCATAACAATTTCATCATACGTTTGTCATAAACACCGCGTTTGGTCAGGTCAATTCGGGAATCCCGCATCATTTTCTGGTAACCCGATTTGTCTGCAGCAGGAATATCCATCCAGTATTTTGCTGGAATGTCCGCTTTCATTTTCCCCAAAATACCAAAGGCACGCGGTAACTGACTTCTCACCCATTCACGTGATTTTTGTCCGTAACCTGCCGGAAATTTATCTGGACGGATAATGATATTGCCTGTGACCTGCAACACCGGATAATTCACAATCGCGCCTTTATTACCCAAACCTTTATGTAATTCCAGCGGTTTAAATACTGCTGCTGGTGCACCAATAATATCCACCTGGCCATTGTTAAACTTGGCACCAAAATTGGTGACATCGGCACTCACCGCCTGTGCGCCGACCTGCTGTACCATGATTTTTTGTGCTTCATCATAATCAAGTACGGCAATTTTTTTACCAGCGGCTTTAGCAACGGTATTAATACTGCGGTCGTTCACCAGCAGGAAAGCATCACCCACAGGAATGACACCGACTACCTCATATTTACCTTGCAGCATATGTTTGGCGAAGGTGGGACTGGCCAAGCCCTGCATGACTTTAACTGCCAGATTCAGATCTGGAATCGCGCCAATAGCATCGAGTGAACCGGTAAAATTATTGAACTGACGGCCACGCATCCCGGTCACACTAATGCCGTCACATTTTCCAGCTTTAAAATCTTCTGCAACCACCGCTTCATTGGTATTCACCCGCAGTTCGACATCTGCACCCCAATTTTTGGCCGCCAACTGATAGTCTTTCATCACACTATAGACATCACCGTTTTTACCGACCAGATCAAATACGCAAATCACCTGTTTGGCTTGTGCCAAACCTGAAACAGCCAGTGTTGCCGTAGCCAATGCCAGTGCTTTCCATCCTTTATGCATCATCATTTCCTTATCGCTTGTTTTTGTTATTGCAGTTTTAGTCACATGTGATTGTTTTTTATATAAAACATGCGAATTTAATATTTAGCTCAAGCTTAAGCTATTTTATTCGCTGCACAATGGCAGATCTGACCTGGTTCAGCCATAAAAAAAGCCTAGATCAATCTAAGCTTTTTTCTTTAAAAATCAGATTATTCGCCAGCAATTGAACATTCAAAGTTGGCCTTATCGACAGAACAGCGCGCACGTTTTAAGACCGACATCATGCTGGCATCATAGATTCCGCGTTTGGTCATGTCCATCCGGCCATCACGTAACATTTTCTGATACTTGGTTTTATCTTCAGCGCTCAGATTCATTTTATATTTCGACGGAATACCCGCTTCCAGACGGCTGATCATCCCCATGCTCTTTGGCAGGTTTTTGATAAACCAGTCACGCGATTTCTGTCCAAAACCTGCGGGGAATTTTTCCGGACGAATCACAAAATCAGAGGTGACATGCAGTACCGGGAAATTAAACATTGCGCCGTTATTACCCAGACCTTTATAGATTTCTAATGGCTTGTAGGCATAAGCAGGTGCACCGACCATATCCACCTGACCATTGTTAAATTTGGCGACAAAGTTAGAAACATCGGAGATCACTGCCTGCGCACCGACGCGCTGTACCATGATTTTCTGGGCATCGTCATAGCCAAGTACGGCGAATTTCTTCCCTGCGGCTTTTTCAATCGAATTGATATTCTTGTCACGAACAAAAATAAATGCTGAACCCAACGGTGAAATACCGGCAATTTCGTATTTTTTGCCGCCCATATTACTGACCATTTTCGCTGCATTACGTTTGTCCAGAGCAAAACTGATCGCACGCTGGGCAATGGCATTACTTGGTGCACCGCCCAGTGCATCAATAGAACCGGCAAATTTATTGTATTGACGGGCACGCATGGCTGTCATAAACACACCATCACATTTACCGGCCTTGAAGTCATTGTCGGCAACCGCTTCATCCTGACGGGCAATCAGATTGATTTCTGCGCCCCAGCCTTTTGCAGCCAGTGCCCATTCTTGCGCCATCTGGAAAGACTCACCGGATTTACCCAGTAAGTCAAACACACAGATATCGACTTTTTCTGCATGCGCCGCACTTGCAAAACCAAATGCAGAGAATGCAGCCAATGATAAGAGTGTTTTTTTCATTGTAGTTATCCTTTGAAATCTTGTTATTCGCTGAGTGTCCGTACACGGGACAAATATTAAGCAAGTTTAATTAAAAAAAATAGAGCATTTACTCCATTTAAAACCGGCATTTTGGCCTATAAAGATAAATCAGCAATAGTTGCCTAAGTTATTTTTTAAATATATATTTAAATATCAATATCTTAATATTTAAAACTGCTTTCTTATAATTACATTTACCCAGATATAGTTACAAAGATATACATGATTTCAGATTTATTCGCCACCAATCGAACATTCAAAATTGGTTCTTTCTACCGTACAACGCGCGCGTTTCAATACGTTCATCATGCCCTGATCATAAATCCCCTGTTTGGTTAAATCGATCCGCCCATCACGCAGAATCTTTTGGTAGGCCACACGATCTTCACGGCTTAGATTCAGAATATATTTGCTTGGAATCTCAGCTTCCATGCGCTTGACCATGGCAAAGCTGCGCGGTAACTGTTTCACAAACCAGTTTCGGGATTGTGCGGCAAAGCTTGCCGGAAACTTTTCCTGACGAATAATCAGATCAGCAGTGACATTAATCACCGGAAAATTAATCATTGCGCCTTGACGGCCTAGTCCTTTCTGTAATTCCAGCGGTTTAAATGCATAAGCCGGTGCAGCGACAATATCCACTTCGCCCTGATTAAACTTGCGAATAAAATTGGAAATTTCCGACATGACCGGTACGGCTTCAATCCGGTCGACCATGATTTTTTGCGCATAGTCATAATGCAGCACAGCAAATTTCTTGCCTTTGACCTGTTCCAGTTTATTTAGAGTACGATCACGAACAAAAATATAGGCTGGCCCAATCTGGCCGATGCCTGCTACTTCGAATTTTTCTTTGCCAATCTGGGTGATTAGGCGTTTGCTATTGCGTTTATCCAGCACATAGCTGATGGCTTTCATGGCAATGTCATTATTCGGCACGCCGCCAATTGCATCAATCGATCCGGCAAATTTATTATAGGCGCGGGCACGCATCGAAGTCATATAGAAAGCATCACATTTTCCTGCTTTGACATCCTGATCGACTTTGGCTTCATCCTGATAGGCGTTTAGCTGAATTTCGGCACCCCAGCCTTTTGCTGCCAGCGCCCATTCCTCCAGCAGCTTATAAGATTCACCAGATTTTCCCAGCAAATCAAAAACACAGACATTCACTCTGGCTTGAGTTGAAGTCGACACCAAAAGACCCAGTGCCGACAAAATTAAACATCCCTTTTTCATTTTTATTTGACTCTATGGTATTTTTTACTCGATCAGCCTGAACTATAAACCACTGTTCATGCATAAAATAGAGCTTTTACTCAACTTATGCGTCTATCCCAAATCAATTGACAGAGATGAAAACTGATTCATTTCAGCAAAATCGGTAAGATTTTTCATTTTCACAGGGCTTTCCTTTAGAATAGGCGCATCTTATTTCTTAGCTTTGATTTCTCAATGATTCAGTTAGACCAGTTATCTATACGTCGCGGTGGACGTGTTTTATTTCAAAAAGCGTCGATGCAGTTACACCCAGGATGGAAAATTGGCCTAACCGGTGTCAATGGTGCTGGAAAATCAACCCTGTTTTCAGCCTTGCTGGGCGGCATGGAATCGGACACCGGTTCGCTGACCCGACCTGCGGTATGGACCGTGGCGCATATGGCTCAGGAAATCAAAGCACTGAATATGAAAGCCATTGATTTCGTATTGTCGGGCGATGAAGAATACTGGGATATTCAGCAAAAACTCGATCAGCCGGATCAACTGGATGATGCAGAACTGGCACATTTATATGGCCGTTTTGATGAAATTTCAGGTTATTCGGCTCCTGCCAAAGCCTCGCAGCTGATGGCGGGTCTGGGCTTCTTTGAACATCAATCACAGCTGGATGTTTCAAGTTTTTCCGGTGGCTGGCGTATGCGTCTGAATCTGGCGCGTACCTTGATGAGCCGTTCAGATTTACTACTCCTCGATGAACCGACCAACCATCTGGACCTGGATGCGATTCTCTGGCTAGAAGACTGGCTCAAGGCTTATGAAGGTACGCTGGTGCTGATTTCGCATGACCGGGATTTCCTCGATGCGATTACCGATCACATTTTACATATCGAAAATCAGGAACTGATTTTATATACCGGCAACTACTCGACTTTCGAGCGTACCCGTAGTGAACGTCTGGCACAGCAGCAACAGGCGTATGAAAAGCAGCTGGAAACCCGCGCGCATCTGCAAAAATATATTGACCGTTTTAAAGCACAAGCGACCAAAGCCAAACAGGCACAGAGCCGGATCAAACAGCTGGAACGTATGCAGGAACTATCTGCTGCCCATGTCGATACACCATTTACTTTCAGTTTCCGCGAACCGACCAAAATGAGTTCGCCGTTATTGCAACTGGAACATGCCGATATTGGTTATGGCGACAAGCTGATTGTTACCAATGTAAATTTACAGATCACGCCCAACAGCCGGATCGGGTTACTCGGGATGAATGGTGCAGGTAAATCCACGCTGATTAAATCGCTGGTCGGTGACCTGAAACTGATTCAGGGCCTGCGTAAAGATTCAGAGCTACTGAATATTGGTTATTTTGCCCAGCATCAGATGGATGCACTGGATGGTAATGCCAGTCCGATGTTACAGCTGGCACGTATTGCCGATAAAAAAATCAGTGAAGCCAGCCTGCGTTCTTTCTTGGGTAGTTTCGGTTTTAGTGGCGAACGTATGGATACGCCGAGTGAAAGTTTTTCGGGTGGTGAACGTGCACGTTTGGCCCTAGCGCTGATTGTTTGGCAGCGTCCGAATGTACTGATTCTGGATGAGCCGACCAACCATTTAGACCTGGATATGCGTCATGCACTGACTATGGCTTTACAAGATTTTCAGGGCGCGGTAGTTCTAGTTTCGCATGAACGTCAGCTCATCGCCAGCGTCTGTGATGAACTGCTACTGGTACATAATGGTCAATGCCGTGAGTTTGATGGTGATCTTACTGCCTATGCTGACTGGTTACGCCAAGCCCGTATTGAGATGATTAAAAATGGGCAAAAGCCAGCAGAACCGGTGAAATCCCAAGTCGAAGTCAAACCGACTATTTCCAAACTGGACAAGGAAGCACAACGTAAGGAAGCTGCTCGCCAGCGGGAACTAAGTCGTCCGATTCGCAAGAATATTGAAAAATGCGAAACACAGATGGCCAAACTACAGCCGCGCCTGATTGAAATTGAAAACCTGCTGGGTGACAGTGCTTTATACGAAGCATCACGTAAAAATGATTTGCTGAAACTGATGAATGAGCAAACCGAGCTAAAAGCCAAACTGGAAACAGCCGAAGAGCAAATGCTAGAACTGATGATGGAACTGGAAAGTCTGGAACAGACGTTCTAAAGCTCTTTTAGTAAGATTTAAGATAAGAGATGAATGACCAACGTTGTTCATCTCTTTTTTATTCACTATTTTTAATGTTTTCTCTTCCATTTTCCCCCCTGTATTTTTTCATCTACGTCTAGATGTTTCTTTAATTCTGTTCTTTTCTATTCATTCGACACATAAGGTCATGAATTACACAAACCCTATATAAGTTTATTTTTTAAACAGTTGGATGCCTTATTTCATACATTAATTTACAGCGCGCTGTTTCATCCTAAGGCTCTAATACAAATGTTTTTTAATTTTTGGCAGCCTTGCTACGAGTCTGTTTAATGTTGAACTAGAGAGAGGAAATCCGCATGCGTGCTCTTACCTATCATGGTGCTCGGGATGTACGAGTTGAATCCGTTCCAGATCCAGTGATTCAGGAACCAGATGACGTTATTTTAAGGGTGACAGCCACCGCCATCTGTGGCTCAGATCTGCATTTATACCGGGGGAAAATTCCGGCCACTGAAGACGGTGATATTTTCGGCCATGAATTTATGGGAATTGTAGAAGAAGTCGGCCCAGAAGTAACCGAAGTCAAAAAAGGTGACCGGGTGATTATTCCCTTTGTGATTGCATGCGGTCACTGTTTTTTCTGTGAACATGAACTCATGGCTGCCTGTGAAAATACCAATACCGGTCGTGGTGCAATTCTCAACAAAAAACAGATCCCACCAGGGGCAGCTTTATTTGGCTTTAGCCATCTGTATGGTGGTATACCGGGTGGTCAGGCTGAATATGTACGGATCCCCAAAGGCAATGTCGGACCATTTAAGGTGCCGGGTTCCCTGCCTGATGAAAAAGTATTATTCCTGACCGATATTCTGCCAACTGCGTGGCAAGCAGTGAATAATGCCCAAGTCGGTCGAGGTTCCAGTGTGGCGATTTATGGTGCTGGCCCGGTCGGTCTGCTGGCTGCTGCCTGCGCGCGGATGCTCGGTGCCGAGCAGATCTTTATGGTCGATCACCACCCTTACCGTTTGCGTTTCGCGCATCAAACCTATGGGGTAATTCCCGTCAATTTTGATGAAGTCGATGCCGCTGAATTTATCATTCAAAATACTACGGGTTATCGTGGAGTCGATGCCGTCATTGATGCGGTCGGTTTTGAAGCCAAAGGTAGCATGCTGGAAACCGTAATGACCAACCTGAAATTAGAAGGTTCGAGTGGTTCAGCGCTAAGACAATGTATTGCAGCGGTCCGTCGCGGCGGTGTGGTGAGTGTACCTGGAGTTTATGCCGGTCCAATTCATGGCTTCCTGTTTGGTGATGCCTTTGACAAAGGTTTGACCTTTAAAATGGGACAAACCCATGTGCATAATTACTTGCCGCAGTTGCTAGAACATATTGAAAATGGAGATCTGTCTCCAGATCTGATTATTACCCATCGCATGAAACTGGAAGATGCTGCGGAAGGTTACCGTATTTTTGATAAAAAGGAAGAAGACTGTCGTAAAGTCATTCTAACACCATAAATATGATTAAAAAAAAGCGCCGTCAGGCGCTTTTTTATTTTTCATCGTCATTTTATCAATCCTCTTTTTCTTGTTCCTAATCAATATCATTTCAGCGATTCCCTCCCTCTTTTCTATCGAGTAATAAAAGAAATGCCCGATTTTCAATAATGAAATCAAGAAATAACTCAAAAATGAGAAATAAAAAAGTTAAGCAAAAATCGATAAAAGTATGATTTTAAATAAAAATGAAAGTTCACTTGATTATTAAATCAATTATGTAGTTTAGCTACATCTTGAGTTTTTAGTTAACAATATGTTCCACGGTAATGATTAGAGAAACTACACTATATTTACAAGTATTTAATTTATAATAATTTTTTATTTTAAAGCCAATCCAAGGAATAGTCTGGTCATACTAGCAATATATCGCCAAATCTAGCTTTAAATTTAAAATGCTATTTTAAATTTAAAAACACTTATCCACAAGATAATCGATTTCAAATTTGAATTTAAAATAAAGAATTAATACGTGGATTAAAGCTTGCGGAAAAATACTATCTTATTCACATAAAAATTATGGATAACTTTAGAGTTATCCACATCTCTGATCAGGCTTTCTAGATGCTTGAAGCAATATTATTCACGTATTATTTAGCGTATTAGACCAAGTTTCTTATAAGCTATTGAAAATTTAAAATTTAGTTTTAGCAGCTTTTTATTTATTTTTGAGATATTGGATCTTCTGAATAGGCGATTTATTATTTTTTAGTCGAATCCACCTAAAGTATTCGATCTGTTTTTATTACACGCATCTTTAAATACCACTTTGACTGATCCAGTTTTCACCTAGTGTCGTGAACTGCATGCAAACTTCTCATCGTATAAAGAACGTCTTTCTACCTCACTTTCCTATTCAAAAATTATTTTAGAAGTTCTGATGCAGATCATTTTTATAACGATAGATTCACTCCAGATTTCAGGTATTCTCCCGAGTTGGTAATCTCTATACATAAACCCTTTCTTAGAGTCGATTTGGCTTACTCAACTTGGCTTTTTAAAACCTAAATGAACCCGTTCCATATCTAAAAATCGGTCCAAAATTACTTTATTTTGCCTAGCTCACAGGATATGAGTAAAAAAATTGGTCTAAAAAAAGCGCCTCGAAAGGCGCTTTTTTATATCTGATTTTATCCTGAAGGGTTATGCATCAATATCTGCATTCAAGGCATTTTCTTCAATGAAAGCACGACGTGGTTCTACGTCATCGCCCATCAAGCAAGAGAACATACGATCCGCTTCAATCGCATCGGTAACTGTCACTTGCAGCATGTTACGGTTGTCTGGATCCATGGTGGTTTCCCATAACTGTTCCGCATTCATCTCGCCCAGACCTTTATAGCGCTGGATCATCATGCCACGACGTGAGTCCTGCAAGATATGTTGCCAAACCTGATGGAAATTGCTGACCTGAATCTTGCGATCGCCTTTTTGCAAATATGCACCATCTTCAAGCAGACTAAACCAGCTCTTTGAATTCTTTAATAAACGTGCATATTCACTTGAACCTAACAGTACTGAGTCTAACAGGTAGCTATGTGGCAAGTTATGTACATAGATCGTGATACGTGGCAACCAGCTTGCAGTTTTTTGACCATCTGCCAGTTCTTTTTCAAAACGCTCCAGGGTTAATTCTGGACGTAATGTTGGCTGAATGGCTTCAATCGCTGCACGCAGATTCTCACCCCATGTTTCCACATAGGTTTTGTCTTCCAGCTGATCCAGCTTAAAACCTTCCAGTGAAAGTAGTGCATCAAGCAGACTCGCAGGATAACGCTGGGTCAAACGTGCCAAGCTCTTCTGGGAAGTCTGATAATCAGCAATCACATTCGCCAGTGCTTCACCACGAATCGCAGGCGCTTCTGCACTGATATGCAGTTCCAGCTCATCAATCGCATTCGAAATTAGGTAAGTTTCCAGTGCATCATTGTCCTTGATGTACTGTTCCTGCTTGCCTTTTTTCAGCTTGTACAGTGGTGGCTGGGCAATATAGATATGACCACGTTCCACAAGTTCTGGCATTTGACGGAAGAAGAAGGTCAACAGCAGCGTACGGATGTGTGAACCATCGACGTCAGCATCGGTCATGATGATGATTTTATGATAACGCAGTTTGTCCGGATTATATTCCTCACGACCAATACCACAGCCGAGTGCGGTAATCAGCGTACCAACTTCAGCAGAGGAAATCATGCGGTCAAAACGGGCACGTTCCACGTTCAGGATCTTACCTTTCAGCGGTAAAATCGCCTGCATTTTACGGTTACGACCTTGCTTGGCTGAACCACCTGCAGAATCACCCTCGACCAGGTACAGTTCAGACAAAGCTGGATCTTTTTCCTGACAATCGGCCAGTTTACCTGGAAGACCGGCAATATCCAGCGCACTCTTACGACGTGTCATTTCGCGTGCTTTACGCGCTGCATCACGCGCACGTGCTGCATCAATGATCTTGCCAGCAATCGCTTTGGCTGCTTGTGGATTTTCCAATAAATATTCAGAAAATGCCTTGTTCATGGCCTGTTCAACAGCCGTTTTCACTTCACTCGACACCAGTTTTTCTTTGGTCTGTGAAGAGAATTTTGGATCAGGTACTTTGACTGACACGATGGCAGTCAGGCCTTCACGCGCATCATCACCCGATACCGCAACTTTTTCCTTTTTCAGGATATTTTCGCTGTCCATGTAGTTGTTTAAACCACGGGTCAACGCAGCACGGAAACCGGCCAAATGCGTACCACCATCCTTTTGCGGGATGTTGTTGGTAAAGCAACGTACATTTTCCTGATAAGAATCATTCCACTGCAATGCGACTTCTACCGTAATACCGTTATCGGCCTGTGCAGCAGTGAAATGGAAAATATCATTCAGGTGAGTTTTGCCTTCGTTAATATATTTAACGAACTCAGACAGACCACCTTCATAATCAAAGACATGCTCGGCATTAATGCGTTCGTCACGCAGCACAATACGCACACCTGCGTTCAGGAACGACAGTTCACGCAAACGACGCGCCAAAATATCAACATTAAAAATGGTCTGACTAAAAGTCTCGGCACTTGGCCAGAAACGGACACGAGTACCGGTTCTATCGGTATCGCCCACTACTTTTAATGGATATTGAGAATCGCCATGACGGTATTCTTGTTCATGAATTTTACCGGCACGGTGAATGGTCAATTCGAGTTTTTCAGACAGTGCGTTGACTACGGAAACACCGACACCATGCAGACCGCCAGACACTTTATAACTGTTGTCGTCGAACTTACCACCGGCATGCAGAATGGTTAAAATCACCTCTGCTGCAGACACACCTTCTTCAGGGTGAATGTCGGTCGGAATACCACGACCATTATCAGAAACTGAAACCGATTCATCTTCATGGATCGTCACTATAATTTCATCACAGTGGCCTGCCAAGGCTTCATCAATCGAGTTGTCGACTACTTCAAACACCATGTGGTGCAGGCCTGTACCATCGTCTGTATCACCAATGTACATGCCCGGACGCTTACGGACTGCGTCTAAACCACGTAATACCTTGATGCTAGAGGAATCATAAGCCTTTTCAATGGTTTGTTCTGTTTGAGAAGCAGCTTGATCTTCTGAACTCATGGTTTCTCCCTAGTGAAAAATAGGTCTATCCAAAGATGGGTAAAACTCAAAAAATATTATTGCACAACTTGAACTGTACCGTTTTCAACACTGAATAACTGATATGAGATAGACAAATCATGTAAGTGCTTTTGTACTGATTCATGGTCTAAGGTGGTAATAAAAACTTGACTACCAAGTTGGCTCAATCGCTCAATTAAACGTTGTTGTGCGGTTAAATCTAATTCTGCTGTCACATCATCTAATAATACCACAGTTTCCTTATTACAAGAATGTAGCATTGCGATTTGCGACAGTTTTAGTGCGATCATCAGCAGCTTTTTCTGCCCGCGCGACAGGATCACATCAGCATCCCCCATCGGGGTCTTTAAACGCAAATCTGCGCGATGTGGGCCATATTCGGTATAGCGTCGCTCACAGTCTTTTTCATGCTGGTTGGTCAGATCATTTAGCAGGCCGGTTTCACTATGAAAGCCCGGACTGTATTCCAGACTGACTTGCAATTCAGGTAATAACTGTTTCAGATCATCTTCAAAAAATGGCTTCCATTGTTCCACAATCCCGACACGTTGCGAGTGCAGGATTTCACCATATTCACTCAGCATCTGGTTCCACGGTTCCAGATCAGACAGACTCAGAAAGCGTTTGCTTTTGAGCAGACTATTTCGCTGTTTCAGCGCACGAGAATAATATTGCCAGGCATGATAAAACTCTGGTTCCACGTGGAACATTAACCAGTCGAGCAATTGACGTCGTGGTTTGGCACCATGATCGATGATATCGGTACTTTGTGGATCAATCAGTTGCAAGGGTAACAGTTTGGCCAGTTGTCCCTGAGTTGCCACTAGATCGCCATTGACCTTGATCAACTGTTCCCCGCTGGCCATTTTTTGCATGCCTATTTTTTCAGTCGCAGATTGTGCAAACACAATCGCATCCTGTGCGCCATGCTGGATATAATTTTTGGGAATATGGGTACGGAAAGAACGACCAGCAGCAAGTAAATGAATCGCCTCTAAAATCGAGGTTTTACCTGAACCATTTTGGCCATAAAAAACATTAAACGGCTGCAATCCGTGGAGAGCAACCGTCTTTAAATTCCGCACACGCTCAATATGTAAACGCGTAATATGCATGTCTTATATAAATATCAAGAGCCGCGGCTTAAACACGCATCGGCATGACGACATAGGTTTGATCCGTATGCGCCGGGTCTTGTACCAAGACAGACTGATTCGCTTCAGTCATGGTCATTGACACATCATCGCCATCAAGCACACCGAGTACTTCAATCAGATACTGCGCATTAAATGACATTTCTAGCGGTGAATCAGCATATTGAATCGCCAGATCTTCAATCGCTTCATCCTGCTCCGGGTTATTGGCGCGAAGTTGCAAAGAATCGGCATTAAAGTTTAGAAACACACCACGCAGCTTTTCATTACTTAAAATCGCCACACGTTGCAAAGACTGCTTGAACACGTCATGTGCGATCATCACCACTTTGTCGCCACCACGTGGAATCACACGGCGATAATCCGGGAACTTACCATCAATCAGCTTGGTGGTGAAACGCACGGTAATATCCGCCTGTTCCTTGTCACGGCTTGGCATATTGATGGTCACATTGAGCAGTTCACGACCGATCAATAGAGATAATTGCTCATCTTCAACGCTGAGCAGGCGCTGTAATTCTGCAACGGCCTTACGTGGCACAATCGCCTGAATCGGCTGTGTTGCAGTAGATTGTGCCGCTGTTTCACATAGTGCCAGACGGTGGCCATCGGTAGTGACTGCACGTAGCTGATTGGTATCGATTTCCAGCAAAGTACCGGTTAGGTAAAAACGTACATCCTGAACCGCCATGGCAAAAGCAGTTTTTTCAAATAGACGTTTTAGCTCACGCTGTGTCACCGTCACTTGCGTGCCTTGGGTGTTTTCAGTGTTCAGTAATGGATAATCATCAGCAGGCAATGTCCCCAATACAAAACGGCTGTTGCCCGATTTAAGGATACAGCGCTGATCTTCAGTAATATGTAAATCCACCAATGCCGCTGAAGGAAGTGACTTACAGATATCAATCAGCTTACGTGAAGGAACTGTGGTCTCACCTTCCTGCAAACATGCACCTTCAGCCAGTGCTGTACTCGCCACCAGTTCGACTTCCAGGTCGGAACCGGTCACGGTCAATGCTTGCGCAGTCACCTGAATTTTCAGGTTAGACAGGATATTCAAGGTATGGCGACGTTCAACCGCTCCTACGACATGTGAGAGAACATTCAGTAAGCTTTCTTTCGCGATTTTTAAACGCACGGTGCATTCCTCTAAAGCTGAAGATTAATATAGAAAAAGTGATTTTTTTGACGGTTTACTATGCGGCAAAAGCAGCCGCATAGCAAGAATAGAATTTGAGCGATTTAGGTCAACTTTGCAACAGACGTTGCAGGTTTTTATAGTCTTCGTTAAAGATCGGATCTTCTTCACGCAGGCTCTGTACTTTCTCGCAGGCGTGCATCACGGTACTGTGATCACGACCGCCAAAAGCCATGCCAATTTCCGGAAAACTGTCGCCGGTGAGTTCACGGGCCAGCCCCATCGCCAGCTGACGTGGGCGGGCATAAATCCGGGTGCGTTTTGGACCAACCAGTTCTTTCAGTGGAATACGGAAATACTCACTCACCACACGCTGAATGTTTTCGGTACTAATGGTACGGGCACGAATCGCCAGCACATCTTTTAAAGATTCACGCACTACATCCAGATCAATTGGTGTGCCTTTAAAACGTGAAATCGCTACCACTTTGTTCAGCGCACCTTCAAGCTCACGTACGTTAGCCACCACCTGCTGGGCAATAAACAGCGCACAGTTACGTGGTAAATCGACTTGGTTGCTTTCGGCTTTTTTCAGCAGAATTTCAATTCGGGTTTCAATATCGGGTGGTTCAACTCCGACCGACAAGCCCCAAGAAAAACGTGAAACCAGACGTGGATCCAGTTCGGTTAGTTCTTTAGGATAACGATCCGAAGTCAGAATAATCTGTTTGGACTCATCCAGCAGTGCATTAAAGGTGTAGAAAAACTCGACCAAGCTGGCTTCTTTACCGGCCAACAAGTGAATATCATCAACCAGTAATAAATCCAGAGAACGGCAATTTTTCTTAAACTCTTCGACTTTGCCCTGCTGTAACGAGCTGACAAAGTCCTGTACAAAACTTTCTGCGGTCATGTACATGACACGTGCATTTGGCTTGGCCTGCAACAATGCATTACCGACCGCCTGCATCAAGTGAGTTTTACCCAGACCGGTCGGACCATATAAAAATAAGGGGTTGTGCTGTGAAGCACCCAGCTGGGTCAGTACCTTGCGACAGGTTTCTGCCGCCATCTGGTTAGATCGGCCTTCCACAAACAGCGAGAAGGTAAACAATGGATTCAACTGACGTCTACGGCTATTTTTGCCGCTGTCTTCTTTTTCTTTCTTCGGTTTCGGCACCGGCATCGGTATCGAAGTCAATGCCGCAGTCGTAGTCGCCGGTTGTTCACTGGCAGATAAAATTGCCCCTGGACGTGAATCCACTAAAATTTCGACCTTGCGTACCCGTCCTTCAGACAATTGCTCTGCCAGAATCGTGATCAGTTCCAGATGATGTTCTTGAATGTAACGCGTCCAGTAAGGATTAGGTGCATACAAACGCAAGCTGTCTTCCAGCTCTTCTGCAACCAATGGGCGAATCCACATTGTAAAGACATTTCCAGAGAGCTCTTGTCGCAGGCGATTTAAGCAGTCCGTCCAAAGCATGTGAATCCCCTATTCATTCCATTGTTCATTCAAAAAAGATGACCGCGACCAAAAGCGGGTCGCCATTCTAACCAAGTTATCCACATCTGTCATGGCAATCTCTACAAAAACTGTGCAAAAAGAAATCACCCTGCATAAATTTAAATTTAAAACCCAGTGTGGATAAGTTTATCCGCAAGCTGTGGATAAAATATACCATAAAGTTATCCACAAAGTATAAAATTAATAGAAACAGTTTTATCCACAACATAAGTTTATGTTTAATTAAATAAAAAGTGGCTTATCCATAGAAAAAGTGCTCCCTAATAGTAATAAATTTAAATTTATAAATTTGAATTTATTTATAAGATCACTGTTTTTTGTGGATAACTCAAAAAACTTCAAATTTAAATTCAAAACTACAGGTTAAATTTAAACTCTGGATAACATGTGGATAACTTTGTTGATAGAGTTGTTTATAACTTATATATATTTATATAACAATAACTTAATTTGTGATTAACTTGAATTGAACTATTTTTTATTAAGTTCTCCGAAAAAACAGGGGCTTTATCTTTTTTGATCTTATTTGAAAAGAAAACTGCTTTTGCATTGACAGCTCAAGCAATGAGCACTAAAATCGCGGACCTTCATAGAAAGATCATTTTTTGGAGTTTCAATATGAAACGTACATTCCAACCGTCTGAATTAAAGCGTAAGCGTGTTCATGGTTTCCGTGCTCGTATGGCTACTAAAGCTGGTCGTCAAGTATTAGCTCGCCGTCGTGCAAAAGGTCGTCATAGCTTAACTGTTTAATCAGTTACGCTAAGACGATTTTGGGTGTTATGACAAAACTTTATAGTTTTGGCACAGAGTTGCGATTACGCTGTGCTGCCGATTATAAAGGTGTCTTTGATGGTGCGCTTTTTAAAGTGCATCAACCCCATTTCTTATTTCTTGCAAAACATTCCGAACTGCCAAGTAGCCGTTTGGGTTTAGTTGTTGCCAAGAAGAAAGTGCGACGTGCACACGAAAGAAATCGAGTAAAACGACTTGCTCGCGAAAGTTTTCGCCTGCATCAACAGCAATTAGATGACTTAGACATTGTAATCATGCCGAAAATGGGTGTTGAAGCAGTGCCTAATGCAGAATTGCACCAGCAATTACAATTTGCCTGGCAGAAACTGAACCGTCTTGCCAAAAAGCATTCAAAAATAGCCCCCTCCCCACAAAAGTAGAGTTGGCCAATGGTACGTTTACTGCATTGGTTGATCCGTTTCTATCAGATTGCGATTAGTCCTCTTCTTGGACCGCGCTGTCGTTATATTCCAACTTGTTCTCAATATTCCTTGGAAGCAGTCCAGATGCATGGCGCTGGGCGTGGAGTGTGGCTGGCTACTAAACGTATTTGCCGTTGTCATCCGTGGGGGGGCTCGGGATATGATCCTGTTCCCTCAAAAGCGATTCGTTTTATTTCATTTCAGCAAATAGATTCTCAAACGCTTCACGTTGCTGTACCCTTTCGTGATCGTTTATTGAACCAAAATCACTCTCACCACTTGGGGTAATACATATGCAACAATGGGCCAGGATTGCAATTCTCGGAGCCATGTTTGTTGTCGCATATTTGCTCATTTTGGCGTGGCAAAAAGATTATGGAAATGCTGAAACAAAACCGCAGCAGGAAACTGCTATTGTTTCGCATGACGTATCTGCAGATTTGCCAAATGGTCAGACGGCTACAGTTGCCTCTGATCTGCCACAAGCAAATGTGCCAGCACAGCAAGCCACGGATGCCACAGCACCTGTAAGTCAGCAGCTTATTTCAGTACAAACTGACCTTTATCACCTTTGGATCAATCCTAAGGGTGGTGATATTGTTCGTATTGAATTACTCAATCATGACAAGAACAAAGACAGCGATGAACCGTTCGTGATGCTGGAAAGCGATGCGAAACGTACTTATGTCGCCCAGTCTGGCCTGATCGGTCTGAATGGACCGGACAGCAGCCGTAACGGCCGTCCAATGTATGAGCTAGAAAAAACTGCTTATACCCTGGCAGATGCGAAAACAGTCAAATCCAAAGATGGTGAAAACCTGAAAGTATTGTCTGTACCGCTAGTGTTTAAAACCGCTGACGGGATCGAGATTATCAAGACCTTCAATTTCACTGAAGGTGAATATCCGGTCGTGGTAAATCACAAAGTGGTTAACCGCAGTGGCCAGACCTGGCAAGGTCAGATGTTCGGTCAGATCAAACGCGATAACTCGGAAGATCCAGGCAAATCTGATCAGGGGATCTTCACACTGGGAACATTCCTGGGCGGTGCATGGGGTACCCCGGACGAGCAGTACAACAAGCTTAAATTCGACAACTTTGTTGAAGAAAAAGTCAGTACTGAAGCGACAGGTGGTTGGGTGGCAATGGTACAGCACTACTTTGTCAGTGCATGGGTTCCAGGTCAGCTAAAGTTGACTCAAGGCAATGGCGAAGCTTATAGCGCCAAGCTTGAATCACGTAAATCAACCGATAACATGAACATCATCGGTTTTACCTCCCCGACGTTCAATGTGCCAGCAGGTACAGTAGCTGAAATTGATGCGACTTTCTATTCAGGTCCAAAAATCCAGTCAGAACTGAAAGATTTGGCTGCGGGTTTAAACCAGACCGTTGATTATGGTTGGTTATGGCCAATTGCGAAATTACTGTTTGTTGGTCTTGAATTCTTCCATGGTCTGGTGGGTAACTGGGGCTGGGCAATTATTCTGTTGACCATCTTGGTGAAAGTGATCCTGTGGCCATTGTCGTCGAAGAGCTATCGCTCGATGGCGAAAATGCGTGTGATTGCGCCAGAAATGCAACGCATGAAAGAAGAGTTCGGTGAAGACCGCATGCGCTTCTCTCAAGAAATGATGGCATTGTACAAACGTGAACAGGTCAATCCGCTTGCCGGCTGTTTACCGCTGTTATTACAAATGCCGATTTTCCTGGCCTTGTACTGGGTGTTGATGGAATCTGTGGAACTGCGTCATGCGCCATGGATGCTGTGGATTCAGGATTTGTCTTCAATGGATCCTTGGTTCATTCTGCCGTTGTTGATGGGCTTGACGATGTATATCCAACAGTCGTTAAATCCACAACCAACTGATCCAATGCAGGCGAAAGTCTTCAAGTTTATGCCGATCATTTTTACCGTATTCTTGTTGTTCTTCCCGGCAGGCTTGGTTCTGTACTGGATCGTCAACAACTTGATCACGATTCTGCAACAAACTTTGATTAACAAGTCTGTTGCCAAAGATCGCGCGAAACGTGATGAGGCCACTCCAGTCAACTAAGTTGTACGGATAGGCTGAATAAATCCGCTTAAGATGGTAATCTTAGGCGGATTTTTTTTGGCTGTACTTTTGAGTCTTTGCAGGTGAATTTTATGCTCAACCGAACCACAACTATTGCTGCGATTGCAACTCCACCAGGACGTGGCGGCGTTGGGGTGATTCGCCTGTCAGGTCCGAAATCCTATGAAATTGCCCAGCAACTGACGCAAAAAGAGCTGCCCAAAGCCCGTTTTGCCGGTTTCCGCCAGTTCTACGATGCAGCAGGTGAAGTCATGGATGAAGGACTGGCGATTTGCTTCCCGAATCCAAACTCGTTTACCGGTGAAGATGTAGTGGAGCTACAAGGTCATGGCGGTCCGGTGATTCAGAATGCCCTGCTTGGCCGTTTGCTGGAACTGGGCGCCACTGCAGCCAAAGCGGGTGAATTCTCGATGCGTGCCTTTGAAAATGGCAAGCTGGATCTGGTGCAGGCTGAAGCAATTGCCGACCTGATTGATGCAACTTCGCAAGCGGCTGCACGTTCTGCGGTGCGTTCACTGCAAGGAGCTTTCTCGACCAAAGTCAATGCAGTCCTTGAGCAGCTGATTCATCTGCGTCTGCATGTGGAAGCCGCGATTGATTTTCCGGAAGAAGAAATTGATTTTCTCGCAGATGGCAAGATTTTAAATCTGCTAGATGGCGTATCCAGTGCCGTCACTCAAGTACAGCAATCCGCACGTCAAGGTCAGTTGTTACGTGAAGGTTTACAAGTCGTAATTGCGGGTAAACCGAATGCCGGTAAATCTTCGTTGCTGAATGCATTGGCTGGAATTGAACGCGCAATTGTGACTAATATTGCCGGCACCACCCGTGATGTCTTGCATGAAAAGATTACTTTAAATGGTCTGCCGATTACCCTGACTGATACTGCGGGCCTGCGTGAAACTGGCGATATCGTGGAAAAAGAAGGAATCCGCCGCGCGATTAAAGAAATCGAACAGGCCGATTTATTGCTTTTGGTCTATGACTTAAGTCAGGGCGAAGATCCGCTGCAACTTGCTCAGGAATATTTTGCTGAACATATAGAACCGAAACGTTTAATGCTGATTGGCAATAAATGCGACCTGACCGGTGCTGAAGCCGTGATTGGCGATTTAAATGGTTTCCGGCATATTGCAGTCTCTGCCAAGCAAGAAACTGGCGTTCAAGCGCTCATAGAGGCGATTACAGCGCATGCAGGCTTCCAGCCTGAGGAAGACACCTTTATCGCACGTACCCGTCATTTAGATGCAATGAAGCGCACTCAGCTCTATCTGGCTGAGGCGCGTGAACAACTGGTGGTGTATAACGCCGGTGAACTGGTAGCGGAGTCCTTACGTCTGGCGCAAAATGCATTGGGTGAGATCACTGGTGATTTCAGTGCAGATGACCTGCTGGGCAAGATCTTCGGTTCATTCTGTATTGGAAAGTAATTATTTAATAAAACATCAAAAAAGCCCTCAACTGAGGGCTTTTTTTAGGCTGGTTGATGAGATTTTTGATACGCCCACCACAGCGCAAAACACAATAGACTGATCGCGATACAAAAGCTGATCACAGCGAAATCCAGCCCCCAGTGATCGGCCAGATAACCCACAGCAATGATAGGGACAATAGTGCCCAGATAGGCAATAAACAGATAGGTCGACATGACGGCTGCACGGTTGTCTAAGCTGGTCATTTGATGAATCAGTGCAAAAGCACCCATCAGGGCAAACCCATGGCCAATTCCAAAGCAAATATCACTGATAAAAAATAGCAGGCTGATTTTCGAATACATGCATAGTGCTAAAATGATCAGGCTCAAGCACATCATCATCAGGCCGATATTCAGACATTTAGACGCTGCGACCGCTTTGGCCATAAACTGCACGATCACTGAAACCACTAAGATACTGGTAATGGCCAGTCCGCTGACCAGAGGGCCATGCCAAGGTAAAATATTTCGGACAAAGGATGGCGACAGGGAAGCAAACAGGCTAAAGGCGGCAAAGGCACTAAAAGCTGTCACTGCAATAATCATAAACACACGATGAAACTGGGCTTCAGGTCGTTGCAGTTTAGGCGCCATGCTAAAGGGCTGCACCTCAAACTTGGGTGCTTTAATCCAGAACAGGCCAATCAGACACAATACGGCACCCAAAATAATCGGCAAATATGGCATCACCAAAGGCGCAGCGGAAAACTGCGCAATCACGCCACCGACCAAAGGTCCCAAACCAAAACCCATTGCAGTAATGATTGAAATCAGTTGCGGTGCAGTGTGCTTATGGCTTTCCGGGATGGTATGCATTAAACCCATCATGGCAGAAGTGGTCATCAAGCCCGAGGCAATCCCAATAATAAAACGGCCAATCGAGAGGATCAGTGCATTCTGGGCAAAAACGGAAATGATCAGACCCAGCGTGATCAGGGCCAGACCAATTTGCAGGGTCCGTAAAAATCCGATGCTGTTACTGGTTCTGCCCAAAAACAACAAGGTCGAGAGACAGCCAAACATATAGGCGACAAAAATGTAGGTGATCTGGCTGGGAAGCAAATGCCAGAGCTGTTGATAAATCGGATAAAGCGGACTGGCCAAAGCAGTACCAATCGTTCCCATCATTAAAGCCAGGCTGACCATCAAGAACGGTCGCCAGCTGGTCGTTATTGTCATGAAAATGCCGTTATAGTGTTGATCCTTGGCCAATCCATGTCAGGGCGTAGCGAGGAAAATAAAAAGTGTCTGCAGTTTAGAATGGATGCAGAAAATCGGTCAAGGTTGAATGAGTAAGATATTTATCATTTAAAATATTTTAATTATATAAAACAATTGCTTATTGTGAATATTTATGTGATTTCTAGATATCTTGAAGTTCAATCTAACGCTATACATGGTGTTCCACGTGAAACATTATGAGCTTATTTAACTGAGTGTAAACAGTAACATAAATGTTTGAGAAATTTAAAAGCAGAGCGATTAGAATCGAAGCATATTCTTATCCAATTCATGTAGAACATTCATGTTAAAAAAAACACTGATCATTAGTTTAAGTACATTTATTTCAAGCTTCGCATTTGCCAATATTGATACGGTACAAGCTAACTTGGCAAAAAACAGTCCCAATTTAAAAATTGAAAATATTCAAACCACGGAGATGAAAGGCATCTATAGCGGTTCCATGCAGGGCCAAGTGGTTTATCTAAATGAAGATGCCAAACATCTGATTGCCGGCCCGATGCTGCGGATTCAGGATCAACATAATCTGACCCGCGATTTAATGCTAAAACAAAATAGTATCGACTGGAAAAAATTACCGCTTCAGGATGCAGTGAAAAGTGTAAGAGGTACGGGTAAACGTCAGATTGCCATCTTTTCTGACCCAAATTGCCCGTATTGTAAAAAGCTTGAGCTAGAGCTGAAAAAATTGAATGACTTGACCATTTATACCTTTATTCTTCCTTTAAAACCCCAGTCGGTTGCTCCTTCAAAACAGGTGTATTGCGAGTCTAATCCAGCTCAGGCATGGGAAAATCTGATTGCTCAAGGGATTCAACCTAAATCGAAAAAAAGTTGCGCCAATCCGATTGAACGGAATAAAAAACTGGCTCAGTCTATGGGCGTGAATGGTACTCCTGCGATTATTTTTTCCAATGGTTTTAAGGTGATAGGCGCCTATCCAGCAGAGCAGATTGAACAGATTTTTAAAGAATTCAATTTATAAAAATTAAATAAAGATATCAGTCGCTCAATATAAAAAAAGCACCTCATGGGGTGCTTTTTTTTATTAAGGTGATCCAGTCAGGCATCAGCTTGATTTAGACCGTGCGGCGTTTGGTCACCATATTATAAATAAACAGAATAATCACAGCACCAATCACGGAAGCAATCAGACCTGCTGCGGAATCTGCCGAGTACAGACCGAGCATACGACCACCAAAAGTCGCCAACAAGGAGCCGGCAATACCCAGCAAGGTGGTCATGATAAAGCCTGCCTTGTCATTACCCGGATGAATGGCACGTGCAATTAGACCTGCTACAAAACCAATGACGATCGCCACAATAATTGTCCACATATGCATACTCCTTCTTATCATGTCTTTGTTTTCACATCTGTTTAATCATCTTGAAATAAAGTCAGGATCATAAAAAGTTGAATCCTGAAACGAGATGTTATTTTTTGTTCCCGGTTTTTTCTGTATTTTAGGTATAAAAAAAGTGGCTTATGCCACTTTTTTCAACCTGATTTTAAAGACCGATTTCACCAATAAATGGCAGGTGACGGTACTTCTGGTCATAGTCCAAGCCATAACCCACAATAAATTTATCTTCAACTTCAAAGCCCATAAATTCGACCTTCAAATCGATTTCACGACGCGATGGTTTACTTACCAAAGTACACAGTTGAATCGAGTTAGGTTCACGGGTTTGCAGGATTTCGAGTACCTTGCTTAAGGTGTTGCCTGAGTCAATAATATCTTCAACCACCAGCACATCTTTACCACGGATTTCACCGTCTAAATCTTTCAGGATTTTTACATCACGTGACGATACCGTGCCACCGCCATAACTGGACACAGTCATGAAATCCAATTCATGCGGTTTTGAAATCACACGACATAAATCAGCCATAAAAATCACTGAACCACGTAATAAACCGATGAGCACAAGTTCTTTGTCACTATTGGCATAGTGTGCATTGATTTGAGCACCAAGCTCTTTGACTTTAGCTTGAATTTCTTCAGCGGAAATCATTACGCTCATTTGAACGGTCATGGGTAGATACCTAAAAAGTAAAAATAGCAAAATAAAAAAGGTGTTGACCTGCAACACCTGAATACGTCGCAATTTTAATACATCCCTAGCAGAGATGCACCTGTTTTGCTGGCTGTAAATGTAATCATTTTTTAGCCGCTGCTGAATCGCGTTTCAATAAAAAAACACAGCCCAGTGCCATTGCAGACAGGATCAAGTATTGGCGACGGCGGGATTTTTTTGTTTTATTCACTGGATGCTGCTTTGACATAAACGGCTGCTCCATAGACATAGGTGGCTGCAATATTACGGTCATCACCAAGCATGGTCAGTGCAAAAAATGCATCTTCAATATTTTTAGCTTTGCTCTGGCGTAACTGCTGTAAGGCAGTGGCATTGAGATCCAGAACCACAAAGTCGGCTTCTTTGCCAATATTAAAGTTCCCCAGGCGATCATCTAGACTCAAGGCTTTGGCACCGCCTAAAGTGGCATGATACAAGGCCTCAAAGGCAGAGAGTTTTTCGCCCTGCAACTGCTGCACCTTATAGGCTTCATTCAGGGTTTGCAGCTGATTAAATGATGTCCCTGCCCCAATGTCTGTACCTAAGCCGACTTTGACCCCTTTGTCCCAGGTCTTTTTCAGGGGAAATAAGCCACTGCCCAGGAACAGGTTTGAGGTCGGACAGAAGGCAATGGCGGAGTCGGTCTGATGCATACAATCCCATTCCTTATCTTCCAGATGCACACAATGTGCGAAGACGGACTTGCTCCCGGTTAAACCATAATGATGATACACATCCAGATAACCTTCACGTTCAGGAAAGAGTTCTTTTACCCAGGCAATTTCATTTTTATTTTCACTCAAATGGGTATGTACATACACGTCCGGATATTCACTTTTGAGCTGGCCGGCTTTTTGTAATTGTTCAGGTGTTGAGGTCGGTGCAAAGCGTGGGGTAATCGCATACAGATTCCGCCCCTGTCCATGCCACTTTTCAATCAGCGTTTTAGAGTCAATATAAGCCGTTTCTGCTGTATCCGTCAGCGCTTCCGGTGCATGACGGTCCATCAGGACTTTACCCGCAATCAGACGCATATTGCGTGTGGTTGCGGCATTAAATAAAGCATCTACGGATTCAGGATGAACGGTACAAAAGACCAGTGCAGTGGTGGTGCCGTTTTTAAGCAATTCCTGCACGAAAAATTCGGCAATTCTTTCGCTGTAGAATGCATCTTGGAACTGGATTTCAGTGGGGAATGTATAGGTATTTAACCATTCCAGCAGTTGTTCACCATAAGCCCCGACCATTTCCGTTTGCGGGAAATGAATATGGGTGTCGATAAATCCGGGAACAATCAGTTGATCTGGATAGTGTTGTAATTCAAGGTCGGTAGGAAGTCGTGACTGCCCTTCTTGCCAAGGACCAAACCACTGGATTTTACCTTCGTGAATGATGACTAAACCATCTTCTACATATCGCACTTGGTCGTGTATATCACGTGCTTGGGCAACTGTATTCTGAATATCGAGGAAGCGACCACGGATCGCTGTCGTTGCAATTACAGAAGACATTTTAAACCTACGCTTTTAATTTTTTCGATTGATTGTAGCTGAAAAAATTGCCATGTTTGTATGAACATTCATATTTAAATAGCGATCCAGATTCTTCTATGACCCCATCCAATTATTATGATCAATTTCAACAGATCGTACGTGCGCAGCCGACCTTAATGCGCATCTTGCATCAGTTAGCACAATTACACTCTGACGCTTATGTCGCAGCGGGTGTGTTACGTCATGTGATCTGGGCGCATTTACATGGCTGGGAATATGAAATAAATCATACTGAGGTCGATGTGATTTTCTATGATGAAAATGAGCAGGCTCGCGCTATAGAACAGCAACTTGCAGATCAGTTAAAAGACTATTTTCCAGATATCTGTTGGGATGTGACCAATCAAGCCTTTGTACATGAGTGGTATCGTACCGATCAAAATGAAAGTATTGAGCCTTTAACTTTAATTAGTCATGCGCTGTCATTATGGCCAGAAACTGTCACGGCCTTGGCACTGCGCCTGAAAGATGATGAGTTGGAGTTGATTGCTCCTTTCGGTTTAGCAGATTTATTTGAGTTAAAGCTGCGTTGAAATCCGAATTTAGTCAGTTATGCCGTGTTCGAACAACGCATGCTGAGCAAACAGTTTTTACAAAAATGGCCCAAATTATCCCTGATAGAACAATAAAAAAAAGCCTGCTGATGCAGGCTTTTTTGATGATTACTTTTTACAGGGTGGTTTCGTTATATTTCTTGCTATGACGAATCGACAAGATCGCGGTCACAGTCAGGACAATCACAATAAAGCTCAAAGAAATCCAGATCGGCATATGGAACACATCCAGCATCAGCATCTTAAAGCCGATAAAGACCAGAATGATCCCGAGGCCATAAGGCAGATAATGCATTTTTGAGGCTGCGCCCGAGAGCAGGAAGAACATTGCGCGCAGGCCTAAAATCGCCATCAGGTTTGCAGTGAGGACAATAAAGGGATCGGTGGTGACGGCAAAAATAGCCGGAATAGAATCGACGGCAAAGATGACATCAGAGGCTTCAACCAGGATCAGGACCAGGAACAACGGCGTTGCCCAGAGCAAACCATTTTGACGGACAAAGAATTTGTCGCCCTGAAGTTGCGGGGTAATACGCATATGTTTACGCAGCCATTTTAGAATCGCCATATCTTCAATATTGCTGTCTTCTTCATGCTGACCACGCAGGAATTTGAAGCCGGTATACACCAGGAACGCACCGAAGATATATAGAATCCAGGAGAATTCCTGCACGAACCACGCGCCAATAAAAATAAAGATAGTTCTGAGCACAATCGCACCCAGTACGCCATATAACAGCAGCTTGCGTTGCAGTGCGGGTGGAATGGCGAAGGCCGCGAAGATCATCAGCCAGACAAAGACGTTATCAATCGCCAGGGATTTTTCCAGCAGATAACCGGCAAAGTATTCCATGACCTTAGCATTGGCAATTGCCGTGCCTGCGGTCTGCTCCAGATACAGCCATAAGCCGCCACCAAATAAAGTCGCGACACTGACCCAGGCAATACTCCAGTAGGCAGCAGTACGGACTTTAACTTCCTGACCATGCTGATGCTTAAAGCCGACAAAATCGATTATCAGCATGACTGCGACAATCGCGAAAAAGACGAGATACAGCCAGAGTGTACCAATGGTTTCCATGTGAATTCTCCACATCGGACAACTAGCCATAAAAAAACCTTGACCAGTTGCCAGATGAAAAACATCTATAACAACATGATCAAGGTCTTGCCTACATCTTACTGTTCCACTTTTTTATATAAAGTGTGACTTCAAGATGCTCAGATACCGACTTTTTGCAAAGTGTAATGACGATATTCTGACACGTTTAAAAATTGAAATTTCATTCTTAAACGCTTGGAGGAGGCTACTCCCCTTGTTCAAACTAAATTTTATTTGAGCGGTAGCTCAATGTGCAGCAAGCATGACAGATTTTTGCTAAGACTACAATTTCATTTACAAAAATCATGCTTCAAGGCGCTTTCTTACCTAAGAAATCCGGACGCTGAATCAGATATAAGCTGATCAGAAAACCTAGGCTAGCCAAGATGGCTCCTACCCAGCCAATACTATGTAATCCGATATGTGCCGTTACCAGACCGCCAAGTAAGGCGCCGCCGCCAATCCCGACATTATACAGACCTGAAAAAATTGCCATGGCGACATCGGTTGCATCAGAAGCCAAATTTAAGGTCTTGGCTTGCAAGGCCAGACTAAAGCCAATAATGCTGATGCCCCAGATTAACGCCAGGCTATTGAGCTGAATTACACCCTGAGACAGGGGCAGCAATAACAGCAGCGAGATCCCTAGCCCGAGTGTAAATAGCGGAATGGTGAGTCGGGGAAAATGCGGTGCAAAGCGGCCAAATACATAAGACCCGATCAGGCCCGCACCGCCATAAATCAGCAATAAGCTGGTGGTCTGTGCAGAGCTGAATTGCGCAATATTCAGCGCAAAGGGTTCAATATAACTATAGGCGGTAAATTGCGCACTAATCACAAGCACGGTAAGCGCAAAGACCAGCATCAGGCTGGGACGTTTTAGCAAGCTTTTTAAACTGCTGAGTGAACCTGAATTAACACTTGGCAATAAAGGCAAGGTTTTGGCCAGCAGTACGCAGACCACGCTTGCCACAACTGCGATCAAGGCAAAACTATTGCGCCAGCCATAGGCCTCCCCGACCATCCGGCCAAAGGGAATTCCCAAAACCATCGCCATGGCGGTACCGGTAGCCAATAAGCCCAGTGCCTGAAACTCTTTGCCCTTTGGCGCAACCCGCACGGCAAGCGACGCCGTAATTGACCAGAACAGCGCATGCGCCACGGCAATACCAATTCGGCTCAGCACCAGAATGCTAAAGCTCCAGGCAAAATAGGACAGCACATGACTGAAAATAAACACCGCAAATAAAACCATCAGCAGAAAGCGCCGTTCAATATTTTTGGTCAGTAACATCATTGGCAAAGACAACAGCGCCACAACCCAGGCATAAATTGTCAGCATCCACCCGACCTGAGTCGGTGACATGGCAAAACTGGTACCAATATCACTTAATAGCGCCACCGGGATAAATTCGGTGGTATTGAAAATAAAGGCAGCAGAGGCTAAAGCAATCACACAGACCCATTGACGCGTCACCGAAGAGGTGGAAGAAAAGCTGGACATACATATCTGATAAAAAGAACCGGCCGGCAGTTTAAACCTGTTGAGCAAAATGCGGTATTGGTCAGAAGGACAGATTCACAATCCTTTAAAAGAAATCTAACAATAGAGCAGGGAAAAATATGTCAGTCTGGCTTAAAAACAAGGAGAGGATCGGTATGTTGATCGAGCATCAGCAACAGGACACTGGAGGTTTATGGTTTGTAGAGCCAAATGAAAAACGTCTGGCAGAAATGAGTTATTCCAGAGTAAATGAAGATCAATTAGTGATTGAACACACCTGGGTCGATGACAGCCTACGCGGACAGCACGTCGGGTATTATCTGGTCGAGGCCGCTGTGAATTTTGCCCGTGAACACGGCATCAGGATTATTCCAAAATGTCCTTTTGCCAAATCCGTGTTCGAGCGAGAGCCTCGCTTTAATGATGTTTTATAATTTTAAAATGACAACAAAGGTTTAGATTCGTATGGAAATTAAATATCAAGATTCAAAACGTGGTGGTGTATTTTTTATGGAAGATCAAGGACGTCGCCTGGCGGAGATCACTTATCAATGGCGGGGCGATGCCGTCATCATTGCCGATCATACCTGGGTCGATGATTCCCTGCGTGGCCACGGTATTGCCCGAAAAATGCTGGATGTACTGGTCGATTTTGCCCGTGAAAAAAGTTTAACCATTATCCCACAATGTTCCTATGTGGATGTCATGTTTAAACGTGACCAAAGTCTGGCCGATGTCGCAGCAACGACTATTTAACCATCCAAGGGGATTTCCCGAAAGAGAGATGGAGTCTTTCTTTCAAGGCAGGAATCAATATAACCTGTAACAGGGTATATAAACCGAAACCTGCCATCACCCCGGTCATCGCCCAGAAAATTTCTTCAAACTGTTGCAGCATCACTAAAATTGCCATGATCAGCAGGTAACTGGCATGAAAATAAATACGATGTCCAACAAATTTCAAGATCGTCCAGCTAATAAAAATTGAACTGATCAGCAGATTAGTTTGAGCGCTGAATTGCCAATTATTTAAAGTGATGATCAGGATAAAACACACACATAACAAGGCGAGGGTTAAAATCAGATCTTTTAACATCAAGTGATCCTCATGTTCATGGTAGGTGTATGAAAATATTCGTTTAATAATTTAGGCACTATTGTTAAAAGTTTAATCCAGAAATGCAAACTGAAAACCGTGTAAGCAAAAACGGATATTTGCTTAAAAAATAGTCGACTTAATTTAAAATTATTGATTAAATTGTGTTTTTAATTCTTCCCTCTAGAGAGATGGCATGATGCTACAGCTTTGCTATGCCAGTGAACGCATAGAATCTGAACAAGAGTTGTTACAAGATTTGAGCGATATTTTAGCCACTGCCCGGAAGTTCAACCTTCAGCATCAGATTCATGGGGTGTTGTATTATTCCCATGGCAAATTTTTCCAGTGCCTTGAAGGTCAGGCTGAAGTAGTGGAAAGTTTATTTCAGAGCATTTGTCAGGATCTCCGCCATCACAATGTCTTACGTTTTGCAGATGCAATGGTAGAGCAGTCCCATTTCTCGGAATGGTCAATGAAATATGTGCATAAACACAGTGAAATTTCTTCTTTATTTTCACGTTTAGGTTTGAAGCAATTTGATCCACATGCCTTGCAGCAGTCAGGAGTTGCCGAATTCCTCAAAGTGCTGTATCGCCTGGAAGAAAATCAGGCCAGTCTGGCATCGCCAAAAGGTTATAAGCAGCGTGGTTATGTCCCCTATTTTTGATCTGATGGATCAAAGCTGAAAATAAAAAAGTCCGCATGGCGGACTTTTTTTGTCTGATGTAGATTAGCTCATGTCAATCATGACTTTTAAGGCCTTCTCATTGGAGGCATGTTTAAACACATCATAGGCTTTTTCAAAATCGGCAAATTTAAAATGATGGGTCGCCAGTTTTTCTAGGGGCAATTTGCCGGAACAGCAGGTTTTCAGCAACATCCCTGTGGTATTGGCATTCACCAGACCGGTAGTAATGGTCAGGTTTTTAATCCACAGTTTGTTCAGTTCAAAACTCACCGGTTTACCATGTACGCCGACGTTGGCAATATGCCCGCCCTCTTTGACGACATGCTGGCAAATATTCCAGGCAGGCTCCACCCCCACTGCTTCAATGGCACAGTCAACCCCGCGTCCATCGGTAATCTCTAGAATCTTTTGAATGGCATCTTCTTTGGCAGAGTTGATGATATGCGTCGCGCCGACAGTCTTGGCAAATTCCAGCCGATTATCATCCATATCCACCATAATAATATTGGCGGGTGAATAAAACTGTGCGGTGAGCAGACAACTCATGCCGATTGGCCCTGCCCCGACAATCGCGACATTGTCGCCTGGTTTGACATCGCCATATTGCACCCCAATTTCATGTGAAGTTGGCAGGATATCTGAGAGGAATACGGCCACATCTTGATTCAGGCCATCGGGTAAATGATAGAGTGAGGTATCGGCAAAGGGCGTGCGTACATATTCGGCATGGGTGCCATCAATCATATAACCCATGATCCAGCCGCCTTCATTGCGACAATGGGCATAGAGCTGTTTCTGGCAGTTTTCACAGGTTCCGCAGCGGCTGACACAGGAAATAATCACCCGGTCGCCCTTTTTAAAGTTTTGCACGGCGGAACCAACTTCTTCCACAATGCCAATACCTTCGTGACCTAAAATACGTCCCTTAAAGCTGCCCTCTTTACGCGTAGCCTCCTGCTCAATTTCCGGGTTTTTACCTTTCCAGATACCCAAGTCGGTACCGCAGATGGTAACTTTTTCCAGTTTAATGATGGCATCGCTGGGATGCAAAATGGTGGGAACTGGGCGGTCTTCAAAGCGGATATCATTTGCGCCGTAATAGACCATCGCTTTCATCGTTGTCATGACACATCTCCTAATGGAATGAGGAATGAGGAATGAGAATGACCTGACTCAGCGAGAATAATGAACGCCTCGATTGCTTTTATATAGTGACAGCGATGGGCTGATTTATGATCTGGCTTTCAGGCCTATAGATACCTGTGTTCTTCTCGATTGTGCCTTGAGTGATATGGCGCTGCAATGAGTCTTGTGTACAGATTGCAACAAAAGATCATCAGGGAGGGTTCAGAGATAAATCTGCTATTTGGGTCAATATTTAAATCATAGGATTGCAGGATCAGAACAACGGTTCACTTTTTCTCAATCAACGTTTTAATATGCTAAAAAAAGCCCGCTAGGCGGGCTTCTTCACTTCACTTAAATCTGTTTTATGCTTGTAAAACAGTAATCAGCTTCTGATGCAAACCACCAAAACCACCATTCGACATAATTACTACGGCATCGCCCTCGCCTGCCTCTGCTACCACGGTCTGAATGATGTCATCCAGTGTGCGTGCAACTTTGGCCTTGTTTGGCGCAGCCTCAATGACCGGTTGCAGATCCCAGTCCAGTCCTTCCGGTTGATACCAGATCACTTCATCGGCCAGACGTGCTGAATGAGCCAAGCCATCTTTATGACTGCCCATGCGCATGGTATTGGAACGTGGTTCAATAATTGCCCAGAGTTTGCGTTCCCCTAGACGTTTGCGCGCACCTTCTAAGGTCGTATCAATCGCCGTCGGATGATGGGCGAAATCATCATAAACCTCGATACCACGGACTGTGCCTAACAGTTCCATACGGCGTTTCACCCCACCAAAATTCGATAGTGCTTCACAGGCAGTTTCAATCGATACGCCGACATGTTCAGCGGCAGCAATCGTGGCCAAGGCATTGGCCACCGAATGCTGTCCAGTCATATTCCATTGTACTTCGCCTTTGACCACGCCCTGTTGCAGCACTTTGAAATGTGAACCATCTGCTGACAATTGTTCTGCATACAGCTCAGCTTTTTCATTGGCATCCAGACTGGTGCGTACTACAGGTGTCCAGCAGCCCTGCTCCAGCACTTCATCAATATTGCTTTCAGTAATCGGCGCGATAATCCGGCCTTCACTTGGAATGGTACGAACTAGATGATGGAACTGCTTTTGAATTGCGGCTAGATCATCGAAGATATCGGCATGGTCAAATTCCAGGTTATTTAAAATTGCGGTTTTTGGATGGTAATGCACGAACTTGGAACGCTTGTCGAAGAAAGCAGAATCGTATTCATCGGCTTCGACACAGAAATATTTCCCACCACCGAGACGCGCACTTTCCGAAAAGCCCAATGGCACACCGCCAATCAGAAAACCTGGCTCCAGACCGGCTTGATCCAGTACCCAAGCCAGCATCGTGGTGGTCGTGGTTTTACCATGTGTTCCGGCGACACCCAGCACGTGTTTACCTTGCAGAACATGATCAGCCAGGAACTGCGGACCTGAAATATAAGGCAGACCTGCATTCAGCATATATTCGACTGCATCAATACCACGCTTCATGGCATTGCCGACGATCACCAGATCCGGATGAGGCTGTAAATGACTGCGGTCATAACCCTGCATTAAAGTGATGCCCGCATTTTCAAGTTGGGTCGACATGGGTGGATACACATTCAGGTCTGAACCTGTTACCTGGTGGCCCAGATCGCGTGCAAGTAGCGCTAACGAGCCCATAAAGGTGCCACAAATACCCAAAATATGCAGATGCATCTACTTTACTCCGTTCCTGTCTGACCCATCACTTTATATTGGTGCTGTTGTCATGATTTATTCAATTTGCAAGCAACGATAGCAAGGCTTTAGCTGAAAAGATAGTGAAAATTCTGGCCTTGTTGTGGGATTTTTTAAATCCTGTTTCACGGATAAATTCAAAGAAAATTTCAAAGCGATGCAATATCTTTTCGCCAAATAAACCGTAAAATAATTTCGACTTTTTTGCAGAGTGCATGCAAATGCTGCCGGCTTTATTTCTTCTGGTAATTGCCAACTGTTTTATGACCCTGGCCTGGTATGGGCATTTAAAATTTTTGCCGCATGATGCACCGCTCTGGCAAGCGATTTTGTTCAGCTGGGCCATTGCCCTGTTTGAATATAGTCTGATGATTCCGGCGACCAGATTACTGGCGCAGCAAGGACTAGCGGTGGGTCAAATGAAAATTACCCAGGAAGTCGTGACCTTACTGGTCTTCGTTCCTTTTATGATCTTCATGTTTAAGCAGCCTTTTAAACTGGATTATCTCTGGGCCGCTTTATGTCTGTGTGGATGTGTCTATTTTGTCTTCCGTACCCCTTAACTTGATCTAATGGCTCAGCTGAATCAGGGGGAAATGGCTTCTAAATTCAGAAAGTAATTTCTGCCGATCCGGTTCAAATTCTAGTTTATTCAGGCAGCGTTGGATTAATTCAATCGCCATTATTTCTGCAGCCTGTTTTAGTTCAGGTTCGGGTACATTATGTTGAATCATCGCTAAACATTTCAATATTCTCTGATTGAGTTCAATACAACCCACACAATCTCGGGCCATTGGTGCAAAACTACTGTAAATCAAATCCCCGAGATCAAAGATATCCACACTGATATGCGGACAATCCCGCTCCGGTAAATCTTCAGCGGCCTTGCTGTCAATCAGGATTCGGGTTAAGGCATCAACGGCATTAATCGCTGATCCAACATCGTTCACTGCGGGAGACATCGCTTTCTGCCCCACTTCGCTCATCACCACCACACCAAAACGCGGGTCCTGTAAAAAGCTGCGATTGGTTTCAATGATTACATGATTCAAAATGGAGTTTCGGATCTCCTGCTGCTGTTCCGGGCTGAAAGCGCGGTCGCTATATACCTCTGCCAGTGCCGTCATCGGATCCAGAAATTTTCCGGGTAGCTGGGGAAGATGGATATGCAGCTGTTGGCTGACGGCCAGTTGCTCCAGTCCTTCACTATTAAAATTGGTGAAATAGCCGGTCTGGGTACTAAAAACATGAAAGGCAGCTGCTTGCTCTGGACGTTGTCCGGTGGCACCAAAATTCGGCTGATGTCGAAACTCCGCCAAGGCCGTAGAAGCAGCGACTTCAATTTTGTGAATGGTGGTGGTGAGGTTGCCCAGTTGCGACAGGGTGTGTACCCAGCGAATCAGGATATAAATCAGGTACATCAATACCAAAATGGTACTGATAAACAGTACAAATCTACCTGCAGGACCATAATAGCCAAGCCCGAGCGCAATCTTGGCAATTACAGCATAAATAAAAGCCGAGATAAAACTGCTGATAGCAAGGCGGGTATTGTCATCACTCATCATCAGCTGATAGGCACGTGGTGTCCCGCTGGATGAGGCAGACGCAAAGGCTGCGACCATAATCGACAGGGAAAAAGTGGTGACTGCCAGCATGCTGGAAGCAATAATATCTAGCAGGCTGCTCAGAGTTTCAGTACTGATATTGGGAACAGTGCTGGTCGGGATAAAATAGCGACTGGCGATTGCAAATAGCGAGAAAAAGGTCGCAAAGACGGCGCCAAGAGCTGGCATCAACCATAAGTTTTCTGAGGGATTCTGTAGCCAGATTTTTAGTTTGTACCACATAAAAATGCCCTGCCAATGTATAGGTTTTAGTATTAAGTTATTCATTGCAAAAAAGTTTTATATTGATAGTTATACTTTTTTTTGATGTGATGTATGTCCTATTTTTGTATTTTTAGCCGCAAAATTATTGTTTTATTTTTGACCATTTTCCCAACAGATAATTTTAATTCTTGAGCTGAACTTTAGACCAAATCAATTTCAGTCTATAATAGGCAACTCCTATTCAAGCTTGGCTCTCTCGTCGAGATTTATTTTTTCTCACTTTAATCTCTGGAAAATTTGCAATGAATGCGGCTGCTGCACAAGATACTCCTCTCGTAGGTATTATCATGGGTTCTCAATCAGATTGGGCAACTCTCGAACACACTGCCAATATGCTCAAGCAGCTTGGTGTCCCATTTGAAGCCGAAGTTGTTTCTGCACATCGTACTCCAGACCGCCTGTTTGAATATGCTGAGCAAGCGCGTGATCGTGGTATTCATGTAATTATTGCCGGTGCAGGTGGCGCAGCGCATTTACCGGGTATGTGTGCAGCGAAAACTGATCTTCCAGTTTTGGGTGTACCGGTGAAATCTTCGATTTTAAACGGTGTTGATTCATTGCTGTCTATTGTGCAAATGCCAGCCGGTATTGCGGTGGGTACCTTGGCCATCGGTCCTGCCGGTGCCACCAATGCTGCCATTATGGCCGCGCAAATTCTGGGTTTGACCCGTCCAGAAATCGCAAAAAATGTTGCAGATTTCCGTGCAGCGCAAACAGATAAAGTGGCAAGTAACAATATTCCAGGCCAAGCTTAAGTCGAGACACAGATTATGGATAAAACCATCGGTATTTTTGGTGGCGGTCAGCTGGGTCGTATGATGGCGCAAGCGGCACTTCCATTAAATATTCAATGTACATTTTTTGAAGCCAGCACAGACTGCCCTTCTGCTGCTTTGGGTCCGGTGATTTCGAGCCAAGCTGAAAATGGTCTGCAAGACTTTATTAACAGTGCAGATGTATTTAGCCTGGAATTTGAAAACACGCCCCTTGCAGATGTCGATGTACTGACACAAAGCAAGCAATTGCATCCATCACGTCAGGCTTTAGCGATTGCCCAGCATCGTCTGTCTGAAAAAGCTTTGTTTGATGAACTGGCTATTCCGGTTGCACCGTACAAAGCGGTCACTTCACTGGAAAGCTTAGAGGCGGCTGTAGCTGAACTGGGCTTGCCGATCGTACTGAAAACCTCGCGTGGCGGTTATGATGGTAAAGGCCAATTCGTTTTACGTTCGACCGATCAGATGGATCAGGCCTGGGCAGAATTGGGTCCTGCAGGTGAGCTGATTGCAGAAAGCTTTGTCACATTCTCACGTGAAGTATCAATTATTGCAGTACGCGGTCAAGATGGTGATGTCAAAACCTGGCCATTGGCTGAAAATCATCATCATAACGGCATTCTGTCGCACTCGATTGTGCCTGCACCGAACAGCGCAGATTTGCAACCTGTGGCGCAAGATTACATCACTCGTCTGCTGAATCACTTGAACTATGTCGGTGTCCTAACCCTTGAGCTGTTTGTGACAGACAAAGGCTTATATGCCAACGAGATGGCACCACGCGTGCACAACTCGGGGCACTGGTCGATTGAAGGCGCCGTATGTTCGCAATTTGAGAATCATGTACGTGCGGTGGCTGGTTTGCCTTTAGGTTCAACTGAAGTGATCCGTCCAACTGTCTTGGTGAACATCATTGGTCAGCATCCAAAATCTGCAGATGTTCTGGCTCTGGAAGGTGCGCATTTGCATCTCTACAACAAGTCAGAGCGCGAAGGCCGTAAGATTGGTCACATCACCTTGATGCCAAATGACAGCGCGCAATTGTCTGTGCTTTGCCGCCAACTGGCGAAAATTTTACCGAATCCATTGGCATTGAGCGAAGATATGACCATCTAGGCTTTAACTTGCTGATAAAAAAAGCGATCACTTCGGTGATCGCTTTTTTATTTGTCTGCTTTCAGGCATGATTGCGCCTCTTTAAAAATGCCTGCCATTGGTCGGATCAGTTTTTAAATCAATTGCTTACAAACTGATCAATTGAGTATAAATATAACAATTCAATAAAACCTTTTTTACAGCTGAATTTTGCCATATTCACTTGTAGATAAGCCTGAAATCAAAGTTTGAATTTAAAACTGGAAAGTGGTTTTGAATTTAAATTCATAAAAACAAATTCAAATTTAAATCGGGCTTTGAATTTAAACTTGCGCTTTTAAATTCAAAAATATGAATTCAAATTTAAAACTGGATAAATGAATTCAAAGTTTCTGAATTTAAAAATATTAGCCCATTATTCAAATGAATTTAAAATGAAAACTAGTGTAATTAGAGCATGTTGATGATCGTGACTCGCTTTTCCTGAAACAAGTTATCCCCAGTAATTTTTAAATTCAAAACTGATTGCAAGTGTTTTGAATTTGAATTTAAAAATCCCGCTGATTTGAATTTAAATCAGGCTTGTGGATAACTCATGTTTAAATTTAAAGATTACAAAATGAATTTAAAAGTGTAGGAATTATGAATTTAAATTTACGCATTGGCGCTTTAATTTTCATCATGAGCTGCTAAGGTAGGAACATAATTCAAAATCTAAATACTCAAGGGTCTTATGCAACGGCTTGCACTTTTTATTGGTTCTGTGGTCTTGGCTGCTTCACAGGCACAGGCTGAACTTATTATTAATGGTCAACGTGTCACGCCGACTGATTTGACCTCTAGTTCAAATATCCCGAATTATGCCTCCCAAAATAATTTTCAAAACTGTCTCGCCAATTTGCGCAGTCAAGCTGTTGCTAGAGGTGTAAGCGGCAGTACCTATGATCGTTATACCCAAAACTTAAGCCCTGATTATTCAGTGATTGAACGCCTGAATTACCAGCCTGAATTTTCTACCCCAATTTGGGATTATCTGTCTGGTTTGGTGGATGAAGAACGGGTTCAGCTCGGCCGGCAAAAATTACAGCAACATCGTGAGGTGCTCAATCGTGTTGCTGCCACCTATGGTATACCTGCAGAAACGGTAGTTGCGGTATGGGGTGTCGAAAGTAATTTTGGTGATATTTCGGGGAAATATCCTTTATTACAGGCTTTAGGAACTTTGAGCTGTGAAGGTCGTCGCCAGAGTTATTTCCGTGGTGAGTTTTTTACCACTATGAAACTGTTACAGCGTGGCGATGTGCGTGAAGAACAATTAAAGGGTTCCTGGGCAGGCGCATTTGGTCATACCCAGTTTATGCCATCGACTTATGATGAGCTTGCAGTTGATTTTGATGGTGATGGCCGACGTGATCTAGTTTCGAGCATTCCGGATGCACTCGCATCAACTGCCAACTTTTTAAGCAAGCGTGGCTGGCAGAGCGGACAGCCTTGGGGTTTTGAAGTCAAGATCCCTCAAGGCATGTCGGTTTCCGGTGAAGGTCGAAGAAATAAAAAATCCTTGAGTAGTTGGATCAATCAAGGGGTGGTTCGTGCCGATGGTTCGGCATTGGTTCAAGGAAATTTATCGCAATCTTCTCAGGCCGGATTGCTTACACCTGCAGGCCCGAGTGGTCCAGTATTTTTGGTCTTTAAAAACTTTGATGCCATTTATAGCTATAACGCGGCAGAAAGTTATGCCTTGGCGATTGCGCATTTATCCGATCGCCTGCAAGGTAAAGGCTCATTTATGACCACATGGCCTACTGATGATCCGGGAACTTCTCGTGCAGAACGTCGTGAGATCCAGCAATTTTTATTGAATCGAGGTTATGACATTGGTGCGGTAGATGGTCTGATTGGAGATAAAACCCGTCAGGCGATTCGTCAGGAACAGCAGCGTTTGGGCTTAAGTCCTACAGGTCGTGCCGGTCAGCAGATTTTGCGTGCCTTTAGAAATGAAAATGCCAAAAATTTAATGCAATAAAGAGTATTCAAAAAGGAAAAAGGTCTGCATGAATGCAGACCTTTTTTGATGACTGTTTTTGAGTAGCTATATAGTCATGCAAGATAATAGTAATTCGCTGAATTTAAACAGCAGTAATCGTACCAAGCACACGATAACCAGCGGCACCAGTGACTGCAGGTAGGTTGCCATTCAGTTGATTCATAAAACGCATGGCCAGCCAGGCAAAGGCGGTGGCTTCTACCCAGGTTGGACTGAGGCCCAGATCGGCGGTAGTCTGTACGCTCCATTCATGTTTGCGCAGGCGCCAGCGCAACTGCTCCAGTAAATGTGAGTTGTAGGCACCACCACCGCAAACAAAAACCTGTCCGGTATCCATGCCAGAGCGGTAAATTGCTTTTTTAATGGCTCGGGTGGTGAGCTTTAATAAAGTCGCCTGTACATTTTCCGGAGTGTCTTCCAGTTCATCGTATTGTAGGTCATTGCGCCAGTCGGCAATCTGTTCATCTAGCCATTCCAGATTGAAATCTTCACGACCGGTACTTTTTGGGGGTTCTTTAGAGAAGAATTCGTGTGACTGCAAGCGATCAAGCAAACTGCGAATCGGGGTGCCATAGGCTGCCCAGTTACCATTTTCATCAAAAGGCTGACCGGTATAACGGGAACACCAGGCATCCATCAAGATATTGGCTGGTCCAGTATCAAAACCATAAACTTCTTCAGGCTTGCCGGCAGGCAGCAGGCTGACATTCGCTATACCGCCCAGATTTAAAATTACCCGGTGAATACTGTCATGCTGGAAAATATCCTGATGAAATGCCGGAACTAAAGGTGCTCCCTGACCACCTGCCGCCAGATCACGACGACGGAAATCTGAAATCACCGGAATCTGGGTAATTTCAGTAATGATGTTCGGGTCACCAATTTGCAGGGTAAAACCATGTTCAGGACGATGCCGGATAGTCTGGCCATGCGAGCCAATCGCCTTAATTCTGGATTTATCCAGGTTATTTTTTTCAATCAACGTATTAATACCATGACCAATCATTTGTGCCAGTGCAACATCAGCCTTGCCCATGCGGTCAATTTCATTGTCATCCGGCAAGGTCAGTGCCATCAGCTCATCCCGAAGGTCAGGATCAAATGCCAAAGTGAGTGTGGCATGAAGCTGGAGTGGATCAAAAGAAGCAGCAACAATATCGACACCATCCATGCTCGTGCCGGTCATTACCCCAATATAGATCGCTGTCATGGTTATTCTTAAGCCTGCAATATGCTGAAAAAGTGTTAGTATATCGCACAAATTGAGTAACTGATGTATTGGATTTTGTGATGTCAAATTTCCTGCCGGCTGAAGAACAACTTGCCCTCATTCAACGAGGCACCCACGAAATTATTTCTGAAGAAGACCTTCTCAAGAAATTAAAATTGAATCGTCCATTAAAAATTAAAGCGGGTTTTGACCCGACTGCACCTGATTTGCACTTGGGCCACACGGTTCTCATTAATAAGTTAAAAGTATTCCAAGACTTGGGTCATGAAGTGTTGTTTCTGATCGGTGATTACACGGCGATGATCGGTGATCCAACTGGTAAGAGCGCAACACGTCCACCATTGTCACGTGAACAGGTTTTAGAGAACGCTAAAACATATCAAGAACAAGTATTTAAAATTCTTGATCCAAACAAAACCAAAGTGGTGTTTAACTCGGAATGGTTTGCACAAAAAACTGCGGCTGATTTGATTCAACTGGCATCACAGCAAACTGTTGCGCGTATGCTTGAACGTGATGACTTCACCAAGCGTTATAACAACCAGCAGCCAATTGCGATTCATGAATTTTTGTACCCATTGGTACAAGGCTATGACTCTGTTGCGCTGGAAGCAGATGTTGAATTGGGTGGTACAGACCAAACCTTTAACCTGTTGATGGGGCGTACCTTACAAGGTCGTTATAATCAAGAAGCACAAGTCTGTATCACAGTGCCAATTCTTGAAGGTTTAGATGGCGTCAACAAGATGTCTAAATCTTTGGGTAACTATATTGGTGTATTTGATGCACCAGGCGCGATGTACCAAAAAGTGCTTTCAATGCCGGATGCATTGATTGAGCGTTATTTTGATCTGCTGAGCTTCAAAACCATTGAAGAAATTCAACAGTTGTTAAAAGAAGTGGCAGAAGGCCGTAATCCTCAAGAAGTCAAAAAGATTCTCGCGCTGGAGCTGGTCGAGCGTTTCCATGGTGCAGAAGCGGCTGCCAATGCCCATAAAGGTGCGGGCAATATCATTACTGAAGGTGAATTACCTGAAGGTACGCCAGAAGTCACTATTTCGCGTGGCGAGTTTGGTGGTGAAATCTTTATTACCTCGATTTTACGTGAAGCAGGCTTAACCAAAAATGCAGCCCAAGCTAAAGATGCATTAGGCCGTGGCGCAGTGAAAGTGGATTGGCAGACTGTAGATACGACCTATTCTGTGAAAGAGAACGTAACTTTGATTGTTCAGGCCAGTAAAAAAGCAATCGCTAAAGTCACTTTTGTTGACTAAAAAACGGATAAGTTATTGAAATAAAAGCAGGCTTCGGTCTGCTTTTTTTGTTGATGTTCTATATTTAAAAATCAAATAAGTAAAGTCAAAAAAAACCCTATGAAAACAAGAGTTAATTTTTCCCAAATCACTTGCTTTTCATCTTTATTATGTATAGGATTTATTCATCTAGAGAATTCGTTTAGAGCATCTAGAGGGTAGTAAAAATAATAGTACTCCACAACTGAGAAGTCTCTTTTCCAAGAGGCTCTTTTTAAAAGCTTTAAAGCGAATAACTATAATAATGACATAATGGATCGGGTAAAGATTCAATTCTAAGGAGGAGATTTTGGGAGAGATCTCTTCCTTTTTTATTTATTCTGATTGCGTAATCAAAATATAAATCTGCATGCCTACTCTTCTTGTTGAACAACTAAACTTAAAATTAATCAGCAAATCGAACTTAGGTGAATGACCTCTAAGGGTGAGTTCATTTCAATTGACTCCAAAAGAAAAGTGCAAAACATAAAAAATTAAAGCAGAGGTGATTGAATGTATCGCTTTCCAACAGAAGATATTTTTGATGAACAGATCGATTGCATATTACGGTTCTTATTTGAATACCAGCCGGTCGAACAAAAACAGCAACTCTATGGATCTGTCTATACTTTATTTATGCAGCTTGATCTGGCCGCGCATTACTTTTTATTTTCCCTGATTGAAGAGCAGTTACCGCGACGCGCGAAATTATTCTTTATTGCCGAGGATTATCAGGGCAAGAAAGACATGATTGTAGAAGTTATGCAGCACTGGCTTAGACAGCAACAACAGGAAAAAGTCGCTTAATGCAAAATAACAGACTTTATCTTCTATATATAAGTGATCTACGCATGGTTTTGGGATTCGAAAACTAAAAATGAATACCTCTTCTATATAGCAGCCTAAGAATAGGCTTTTATAAAAGCTTTTTACGTCAAAAATAACTCATCAATTGAGGAGTCTAGGATTTAGATCGGTTTGTTGGGCAAGGTAGGGGAATTTTGGTTTTCTTTTGACGAGCTAATTTAAATAAAAGACAAGATTTCAATATCAAAAGGCTAAAAATACTGTTTTAAATATTATTGTGATAGTTTTTAGGTCTAAATGAATTTTCAGTTATAAAAATAAAATGAAGTGTTTAGTGGGTTTATTGCATAAAAACGCTTAAAAATTAGATAAAAAAGCGATTTTTTAGTAATTTTTGTAGAAAAAAAAGACATACGTGAAAAATATAGTGAATTGGGGGTTGCAATGATTCTGAAATCCTCTAGAATGCACCCATACCGACGAGATAGATGGAAACGAACGAAGCAGAATGGCGGAGTTGTTGAGTTTATCGAAGTCCAGCTTCTGGCACTGACGAGGTGTTAGAAAGATCATTAAGAGATTATGAAGAACAACTTGTGTGGATTTTTACTGATTGATTGATCGAAATTATTTTCATTGATTGATGGTAGAAATTACTCGAAGTTTATTTGAGAAATATTTGTCAGAAAATTGATGAGCCAAGATTGGTGCCCTTTAAAGGTACTACTGATT